>JAZUFG010000001.1:0-6945 GCA_045640565.1 Oscillospiraceae bacterium
TTAGACCAGAGGGCAAATGAATGTACTGCATGGCGAAGCCTCCCGTGCTGATTACTACGAAAAGCATACCAGCACGAAGCCTTTACGCATACCCTACTTCACATCAATCCCACAAGAAAAAGGATTGAGCCAAAATTTTTCAAAAAACAGTTCAGTAAAACGGCTGTTTTTGTCCGTATATATAGAGGGATCTTTTTTGGGGAACCCTTCGGAAAATAAAAACATGCTATGGGACAGGCGTTTATGTCCCGGAAATGGAGGAATTTTGGAGGAAATTTTGAAGGAGAAGGAAAACAATTTGCAGGAACTGAAAAGCATGCCCGTTTGGGTATGCTGGAATCTGACGGAAAAGGACGGACGCATGACCAAGGTGCCCTGTTCCGCCAGCGGAGGGCCCACCGGAACAAGCGAAAAATACCGCTGCAGCTGGGTTTCCTATGCGGAGGCCGCCGCTTCCGCGGAACGGATGCATTTCAGCGGAGTGGGATTCGTCATCCCCCGGGGCTGGTTCTTCCTGGACATGGACCATGTAAGCTTGGATGACCCTTGGCTGCAGGAGCGTCTGGAGCGCTTCCCCACCTATGCGGAACTTTCCCAGAGCGGAAAGGGTGTCCACATCTACGGAAAGTGCGACCTTTCCAGGCTGCCCATCCGGGAGGCGGACGGCAGGGAGAAAATCGATGACCGCAGCTACTACATCAAGCACCCCAGCAACGGAATGGAACTCTATATCGGCGGCCTGACCAACCGCTTTGCCGTCTTTACCGGGAAGGCCCTTCGGGAACTCCCCGCGGCGGACTGCACAGATGCCATTCTTCTCACTCTGGAGACGGATCTGCTCCGGAATGGGAAGGAAAAAGCAAATGAGGGATCCGCGCTTGCGGAGGGCTCCATGAGCCGGGAGGACCAAAAGCTGATCCTCCGCCTATCGGAACAGAAAAACGGGGAGAAATTCCGCAAGCTCTATCAGGATGGGGACCTGAGCGATTTTCTGGGAGAGGACGGCAGGCCGGATGAATCCCGGGCGGATCTGGCCCTGGCCTCCATGATCGCCTTCCGGACCGGAGACGACCCGAAGCGGATCTTCACCCTGATTCAGCACTCTGCCCTCATGCGGGAGAAATGGAAGCGGCCGGACTACCGGGAGGTCACGATCCGCAAAGCCATTGACAGCTGCCACGGAAATTTTCACCCTTCCGTCATGCCCCGCCCGTATTTCATAGAGCGCAATGCGCACACGGACAAAGAGTCCGTTTCCCCGCCTCTTCTGGCCAAGTATGTCCGGGAGCATCTCCCCTATATTCTCGTTCGGGACGGCGGCAAGCAGTGCCTGATGATTTATGTCTACAAAGATGGCTATTACCGGCTCTATGCGCCGGAAATGATGAAGGGAGCCATTAAAGCATTCATTGAGGAATACGACGAAAGGCTGGTCAGCATGAACACGGTGAATGAGGTCTTTCAGCTCATCACCACCGATCTGAACTATGTCAGCCAGGACGAGCTCAACGCGGAGGAAAACCTGATCAATGTGAACAACGGCCTTTTGCTGGTGGAGGAGGACAAAATCACCCTCCTGCCCCACAGCCCCAATGTTTACTCTACCATCCGCATTCCCGTCACCTGGACGGGAGAGCCCGGCCCCACCCCTGTTCACGACCGATATCTGAAAACCCTGACGGGTGGGGATGACGAAATTGCCGGGCTGATTTTTGAGTTCATGGGTGTCGCCTTCTCCAATCTGAAGGGCTGGCGCACGAAAAAATCCCTCTTCCTTGTTGGACCGGGGGATACAGGCAAATCCCAGGAAAAGGCCCTGGTGGAACGCATGCTGGGTAAGGGCAACTATATCGGCATAGACCTCAAGGACATAGAGGCCAGATTCGGCACAGGAGCCATTTACGGGACTCGCCTGGCCGGCAGCTCGGATATGTCCTTCATGACTGTGGATGAGCTGAAAACCTTCAAGAAAATCACGGGCGGGGACAGCCTTTTTGCGGAATTCAAGGGGCAGCAGGCCTTTGAATACACCTATGGGGGCCTGCTCTGGTTCTGCATGAACCGGCTCCCGAAATTCGGCGGGGACGACGGCAAATGGGTCTATGACCGGATCATGGTGGTGGAATGCCGCAATGTGATCCCCAAGGAAAAGCAGGATAAGCAGCTGCAGGACAAGATGTTTGCGGAACGGGACGGGATCTTTTATCAGGCTGTGAAGGCCCTCCAGAGGGTCATGAAAAACGGTTACCGCTTTTCGGAGCCGGATTCCGTCAAGCTGGCAAGGATTCGCTATCAGGCAGAGAACAATTCCGTCATCAGTTTCTTCAACGAGTGCATGACTCTCTGGCCCCAGGGCAAAATCCAGAAGAACTGCACCACCGGCCGCGTCTACAAGGTCTATCAGGCCTGGTGCAAGGAAAATTGCCACGGTTATGCCAAGACCCTCCGGGAGTTCCGGGAAACGCTGGCAGAATATCTTCAGGCAGCAGACAGTAACGACATGATAATCCGCCGAAAGGGCCAAAGTTACTTTCGAGACTACGGCCTTTCTCTGGAATGTAAGACGCAATATCCTTTTGCCTACGGCTGGGATGCCGCGGATGACTGAAAACAGCTAGCAGAGGTAGCAGTAAGGTAGCAGCAAAAGCACAGTACTGCTACCCCGAAAAAGCTATATATATCAACGGATTTTGCAATTTGGGTAGCAGAGGTAGCAGTAGTTTCAAGTTCTCGCGTGTGGTCAAAATAGGCAACTCCCGGAAATGGGTGCGAAAAAAGTGAAAAACAGAGAAAAGAATTTATATTTGCTGCTACCTCTGCTACCAAAGTGTGAAAAAGTCTTACGGCATAAAGGAAATTGTGGGTAGCAGAACTCATAAACTCTGCTACCCCGCTGCTACCTGCCTCTACCAAAAAGGAAGGGCCGCTTCCTTTTGGGAAGCGGCCCGGAAGGGTTCGGAATCAGCGGATCAATACATGCCTCCGCCCATGCCGCCCTGTGCGGCAGCAGCGGCCATGGCAGCGTCAGCTGCGGGATCCGGCTTGTCAGCCACCAGAGATTCGGTGGTCAGGACGCAGGCGCAGATGCTGGCAGCGTTCTCCAAAGCGGAACGGGTGACCTTGGTGGGATCCACAATGCCTGCGGGGATCATGTCCACATACTTGGCTGCATAGGCATCATAGCCGAAGCCAAGCTTGCGGGAGCTGCGGATATGCTCAAAGATCACGGAGCCGTCCACACCGGCATTCTCGGCGATCTGGCGGATAGGAGCCTCCAGAGCCTTGGCAATGATCTGGGCGCCGGTCTTCTCATCACCGGAGAGACGGGCAACCAGCTTCTCCACTGCGGGAATGGCATTGACATAGGCAGTACCGCCGCCGGCCACGATGCCCTCTTCCACAGCAGCCTTGGTGGCATTGAGAGCGTCCTCAACACGGAGCTTCTGCTCTTTCATGGCGACCTCGGTGGGAGCACCAACGCGGATGACGGCTACGCCGCCGGCCAGCTTGGCAAAACGCTCCTGGAGCTTTTCCCGGTCGTAATCAGAGGTGGTAACTTCAATGGCAGCCTTGATCTCACGGGCACGGGCCTTGATGGCCTCGGGATCGCCCATGCCGTCCACGATGACGGTGTTATCCTTGTTGACGCGGATCTGACGGGCTCTGCCGAGATCCTTGATCTGGGCATCGGTGAGTTCCATATTGAGCTCGGAGGAGATGACGGTGCCGCCGGTCAGGATGGCAATATCCTGGAGCATGGCCTTGCGGCGGTCGCCGAAGCCGGGAGCCTTGACGCAGACGCAGGTGAAGTTGCCGCGGAGACGGTTGACCAGAAGGGTCGCCAGGGCGTCGCCTTCCACATCCTCGGCGATGATGACCAGCTTCTTGCCGGACTTGACAAGCTGCTCCAGCAGGGGCAGAATCTCCTGGATGGAGGAGATCTTCTTATCGGTGATGAGGATATAGGGATCGTCCACCAGGGCTTCCATCTTATCCGTATCGGTGATCATATAGGGGGAGATATAGCCGCGGTCAAACTGCATGCCTTCCACGACTTCCAAGCCGGTCTCAGCGGGCTTGGACTCTTGAATGGTGATGGCGGCGTCAGCGGTGACCTTTTCCATGGCCTCGGCGATCAGCTTGCCGATCTCTTCGCTGCCGCTGGAGATAGCGCCGACTCTGGCAATATCCTCGGAACCCTTGACGGACTCGGAATTGCCCTTGATGGCAGCCACAGCGACCTCAACAGCCTGCTCAATGCCCTTGCGCATGACCATGGGGTTGGCCCCGGCAGTGACATTCTTGAGGCCTTCACGGATGATGGCCTGAGCCAGGAGGGTGGCAGTGGTGGTGCCGTCGCCGGCAACATCGTTGGTCTTGGTGGCGACTTCGCGAACGAGCTGCGCGCCCATGTTCTCAAAAGCGTCTTCCAGTTCCACATCCTTGGCGATGGTAACACCGTCATTGGTGATCAGGGGAGCGCCGAACTTCTTGCCCAGGACGACATTTCTGCCCTTGGGGCCCAGGGTGACCTTAACAGTGTCAGAGAGCTTATCAATACCGGCCTGAAGAGCCTTGCGGGCTTCATCGCCGTAAACGATCTGCTTTGCCATATTCTATATATCCTCCTTGATTATTCCACGACAGCCAGAATATCGGTGATCTTCACGATGGTGTAGGTCTCGCCTTCCAGCTTGATTTCGGTTCCTGCATACTTATTGACAACGACCTTGTCCCCGGCCTTGACGGTCATGGGATTTTCCTCGGTTCCCGGGCCTGCGGCCAGGACTTCGGAAACAACGGGCTTTTCCTTATTGGCGGAGGCAATGATCAGGCCGCCGGCGGACTTTTCTTCTTCAACGCCCTTGAGCAGGACATTGGCTGCCAGAGGTTTCAGTTTCATAACAATACTCCCTTTCTTGATGAGCGGAGCCGAAGGGGCGCCGCAGTTGATATGATTGGATTTCTTATGCTGTTAGCACTCATACTATTTGAGTGCTAACATTGTATAACAGCTTTTGGGAATCTGCAATAGGCAAATTTGCATAAAAGTCACTGAGATGCGCCCCTTGATAATTGGAGAATATGCCGAACCTAATCATACTATGTCATCATACCAAGTAATCTCTTTATGCTTTCAATCACTTCCGTATATGGAATAGTCTCCGCATAGGAATACCGCCTTTGGTACGAAGTCCACAAATCCATCAGCGCCACATCTTCAGAAATCGCATTGAGTATTTCTTTGTTATTATTCTCTAACCCGAGGGAACCTCTTTTTTCGCAAGTTGCATGGAAGGCCTGCGAAAACGCCGCTGGGTTAATTTGATCTGCATAGCCCGCAAGCAAAGTATGAATATCATAGAAGTCTCTCATTCTTGTATTCAAAATGCCGCGAGCCAGTACTGTCTGCAATTTTTCTGCCAGCACAGTCTCCAGATTGTAGGACCACAGATTTATGGAACGCTCTTCCAGCATCAGCTTGTATGAATACTCAATTGCTCGTGGGGTAATGATATCTCCTGTGGAAATATCAATTTTTATTGGCGTAGCCATCTTTCCCATTATGGCGTCCATAGTAATGCGAATTCCGGGGTACTCCATTTCATCCATTATTCCGGAAACATCTTTAACCTGAAAACGGATACCGTCATCCAGACTTATTTCGGCAATCTCGGCTACAATTTGGCGGGCATCTTCTTCTGAAAGGCCACGGTTTCTGATGGAAACATCAATATCCATAGTTGACCGCATGGCGACTCCAACCATGGAAGTAACCAAAATCCCCCCTTTGATGATGAAGTTCCCGGCATACCGCGATACTGCTATCCTCTCAAGAAAGCGCTCCATCATATACAGGCGAATCAGTACACGTGCATCTGCCCCGCTCTGCTTTGCAAGATTCTTTATTCTTCCTTTAAGTTGTTCCGTGGTCAATGCCATTACAGCATCACCTCCATATATTCACGGATGACCCCATCCACATGAAACAGCTTTGCATATTTCATAAGCCTGTTCAAATCCTTATCTTTTCTGGCTGCATAGCTTTTTAAAGCTGTCTGATAATCCTGAATCTCAAACCTTCTGCGGCTGCGTACAAGATCGCAAACTGTACGCTCCCGATCATACATCGGAATCTGATGGCCAAAAGCCGTGGTAACCGTAGTTTTTCCAACCTCAAGTAAATCCTGTTTTACGGTGTAAACGGTGATATTGTCTTTTACGAGTCTCCCGGTTCCGTATCCAGTATATACTGTAATTGTTCTTCTCTGCGGTTCTCTGTCAGTCAGGCCGTAATAGTACAAAGCTTCATCATGGGAAAAGACTGCACCGGGGCAGCGCAGCGAAAGGATATAGTTTTCATCTGCCCAAGCTTCCGGAGATGCGTATACACCACGAGCAACCTGTTCAAATTTGTTCTCTTGCAAGAACTTGTAAAAGCTTGGCTTTGTGATGCCTTCTTTGAGCACATCTGCGGTAAGCAGAATTCCCGATTCGTCTGTTAACTTCCAAATAATGTCCATAGCGAGTCACCAACTTTCGTGCTAATATGATACTTTAAATTAGCACGAAAGTCAACAATATTATATGCTTGACTTTGCCCGGGAACTTTTTGAAATTGATCATTCTTCTGCGAATAATTATCCGTCCGGCCCCTATTTTGACCCTTTACCAGGAAAAACACAAAAGGCACATCAAACTGCCCGGCACATAAACATTGCTGATTTCATAAAATAAGGAATGCGAAATTGCGGAATCTCAGATCTGCCTCCATGTGCCCGCCTGCCGAAGGTTTTTTGCAGGAAACAGCTTGAAAATCAAGAGGAAAGTGCTATACTGAAAATTAGTATGGGGGATTAGAAAGTTTTTTAGATTTCAGGAGAAAGGACGGGTCCGAAAATGGCGGTTTTTTGCGTAAACGGCAAGGAATATCAGAGCGACGAA
>JAZUFG010000002.1:0-27835 GCA_045640565.1 Oscillospiraceae bacterium
TTGTAGCAAGCGCGTGAGGCAATGTCAATGAAGACGGACTGCACCGCTATGAATCGAAGCAGCCTGCGAACGCGGGTCTTACATTTCGATTTCGTCGTTAACAAAGTGACATTATTCAAAAAACGCACATTTGTCTCATGACAAAAGTGCGTTTTTTGTTGGAGCAGGGTACGGGAATCGAACCCGCCTCCACGGCTTGGGAAGCCGTTGTACTACCGATGTACTAACCCTGCATCACTGGTATTATAACGCTTCTCTGCCTAATATGCAATCTTTTTTTATTCCGGAATAGCTTCTGAGAGAGGGGATTCCAAAAGCTCCGGATTCTCAATGAGTTTTCGGATGATTTTCACAGCCCCGGAGTAATAGAAACCGTCTGCCAATCTTTCGTCGATGGTCAGACCCAGATCAATGCTCTCCTTCATGGAGACATTGCCCGCCTCATCATAGAAGGGACGGAGTTTTTTTTCACCGATGGCCACAAAGAGAGAGTTGGTGCCCCAATTTGTCAGATGGTGATAGCCGGAGTGGAGCTTGATAGAACCAAGATTGGTCAGGACCACCGTGGAATAGTAGGGGTCAGAGGCAATCAGACTGGCAGGGACCAATCCGTGCCGGTCCAGAACACAGATGAATTTGACAATCGTCTTGGAGAGCCAGCGGGGAAGCTTGTTGAAAAAATCCATGCTCTCCGTGGAGGCATCTGCATGATCGCTCCGGCAGGAAGAGATCTGCTCATATATTTTCTGATGAATGGAGTCGATATTGTCGCCATCCTCCGCATGCAGGAAGGCCAAAGCCTCGCCTCCACTTTCGGAGAATTCCTTTTTGACCACAAAGGAAGCCGTCAACTCGTTTCTCTGATAGAAGTTGCTGTTGGCAATGAAGCGGTTGAGTTTAGGCTTGAGCGTGACGGTTTTCAGCATTGCCGTCACGATGATCTGGAAGAGATTATAGTGATATGCCGGGTTTTCTGCATTTTTCTTGTTGAGATACGCCACCGTCTTTGTGAGGTCAAGACGCTCGGAAATAAAGGCCTCGTTGTCGCAGCGGTTGGGGTAGAGGATCGGAGTAATGAAATGCAGAGAATCCAGATCCCGGAGAAGAACTCCGTCTTTGCGGTTGCCGGAATGACCCATGGCTACTGCCACCTTTCCCAAAATAACTCTTTGTAATCCTACGGTTTTTCTTGCAAAATACACAAATGTATAATATGATTGAGAAAATAAGAAAGCAATGGGCAAAAATGCCTCATTTGTGTGATTTTACGCAAAAATGATTGGAGTGTGTAAGATGATGCAGGGCGAAGACCGCCGGGACAGAAACCGAAAAAAAGTGATCCACCGGGCCCTTTTGGACCTTTTGAAGGAAAAAACGATTTCGGAGATCACCATAGTGGAGCTGACGGAAAAGGCAGATGTGAATCGGAAAACCTTTTATAATCATTACAGCGACATTTATGCTGTGGTCCAGGAGTTGGAGGATGGCATCGTAGAGAGCCTTCGGGTCCTCTTGATGAAGCAGCTTCCGCAAAACCTTTCCTACCACTCCCTTTCTCCGGCAGGAATGGTGGAATTCGCCTCCGCAATGGCAATGCCCTTCTTCACAACGGTCATTCATGCCTTGGAGAAATCCCCGGATCATGCTCTTATGGTAAAGCATTGTGAAGGACATTTGTGTATTCACCGCAAAATTGCAGAAATGGAGAAGGAAATCCTTCTCAGCTATATGGAAGACGGCCATAATGCGATGCCGGAGGTGGACTATTTCGTTACATTCTTGGTGGAGGGTTTTCTTTCCGTAATCAACCGTTGGCTGGAGTCCGGCAGGACGATGCCCGTTGAGAATCTGGCTGAATTTTTCCGGCTTTTGATATCCGGCTCCTCTGTGCCGGGGTTTGAATTGTCCGAATAAGGTTTTTTCAAATATTTTTTAAAATGTTCTGGCCTTTTTTCATTTTCGTCCGTATAATATGCAGGAAATAAAAGCTTCATTCTTAAATCTGAACGAACTAAGAGGAGAAAAAATCATGAAAAAGATCATCAGTTTGCTTTTGGCCTTGGCACTTTGCCTGGCACTGGCAGCCCCGGTGTTTGCAGAGGACATTTCCGGCAATGACTATGCCGCGGAAGCCAAAGCTGCTTTTGAGAAGGGATTCCGTCTCGCGGCAGCAGTGGCGTATGAGTTCGCTGCGCAGGCTTATGAAAAAACTGGAGCGATGGATGCGGCACGCGGCGCCCTCAGCTCCGCCGGTGATGCCTATGCCAGTGCCGGAAAGACCCAGCAGGCTATCCGGGTCTATCTCGCGGCAAAGAATTATGAGAAGATCAAAAAGCTGTTTCTGGATGACGCGGACAAATTCAGCGGCGATGATTACATCGAGGCCGCAGCCGCAGCGGCAGAGCAGGGCGTTCCCGAAAAAGAACTTACCGATCTCTATGAGAAGGCCCTGGCTGCCTATTTGAAGGAGACGAGGACGGGCGATGAATGGACCGCTGTTGCCGAAAAGCTTGCGGAACAGGAGAAGCCGAAGATTCCCGAATTCTTGGTGAGCGGCCTTTACGGGAAGGCAGTGGATGTCTATCTCACGGAGACGAAGACCGGCGATGAATGGATCGCCATTGCTGCAAAACTTGCAGAGCAGGGGATCGAAGAAACGAAGCTTGCCGATTTTTATGAGAAGGCCTTGGCCGCCTATCAGACTGAGACGAAGACCGGCGATGAATGGGTCGCTGCTGCCGCAAAACTTGCGGAGCAGGGTGTTCCCGAAAGCGTTGTGGCGGGCCTTTACGAAAAAGCCCTTGAAAGCTATATGACCGAGACGAAGACCGGTGATGAATGGGTCCAATGCGCCGAAAAACTGGCGGGTCTGGGCTTTGGCGAAGACGAGCTGAAGGGCATTTATGAGAAGGCGGCACGGGCCTATGCAGCCGAGTCAGAGGAAGCAGCTAAAGAGGACGCCGAAGAGGCACTGACACTTATCTCAAAGGCCGATGCCCTTGCGGCTAAGCACGGGAATGACGACCTGGCTAAAGAAATTCACAGCGCATGGGAGATCGCAAAGGAAAAGGCCGAGATCGCGGAAATCGCGGATGCCTTTTTGGAAATTGCAGAGAAGAGCAAGGATGATTTTAAGCCCTTCATGTTTGATTTTGCCCAAGCCGTCAAGGAATATTTCCCCAATCTGGCGCAGACACCCGGTGAAAGCGGAGAAGACGAGCTCAAAGCCAAGAAGGTTTATTCTTTGGCCGGAGATCTTTGTGTAGAGGAAGAGCTCTACTGGCATGCTTTCCAGTTCTATTCTCAGGCATATGCTTTGTACGGAAAGACCGGGGATCTTAAGGAGGACGCAGCCACGGTGTTGGGCAAATGGTCCAAGATTCGTGAAGATGCGGTTAAAAACGCATTGACTGTAAGCGATATGACCTGTGCGCAGGATATGGCCGAAGTCTGGCAGATGATTTTCCTGGAATACTCAGATGACTACGAGCTGGCTTTGGAATGGGCAGCAACCTTTGATGAGCAGAAGATTCCCTGCGGAGATGGCGAGTCCTGGACCGCTTTGGTTCAGATGCTGAAAGCCCAGCATGAAGCAAAGAACACCAACTCAAACGGTTCCGCATTCTCTGAGGGCAATGTGGCTATTTTTGTCGGCGTTGGCTGTCTCGTAGTAGGCTTCTTGGCAGCAATGTTCATTTTTAAGAAGAAAAAGCAGCCCGCAGACATCACGGAAGAGTGAGGAGTGAGGAATGAGAAATGAGAAGTTTGAAAGTAAACTCCTAACTCCTAATTCCTAATTCCTAACTGATAATAAACGCTATGAAAGATATAACATTCGCTCTTGTCTCATTTCTGATCGCAGCGTTCGCCTTCGCCTTTGGCGCGGCGAAGCTCTTCAAAAAGAAAAAACCGATGTATCTGCAGATCCTCGTCTGTGCGGCGGGATGTTTTGCAATACAGCAGCTTTCCTACCTCATTAACCTGTGGTGTGATGTGACCGCGGCGGTCAGCATCGGAATGCTCGGTATTTTCGGCTGCAATTTCTTCCTGCTCTCCGCCAATTTCGGCACGCTGGATAAAATTGTGGATGACGGCAAGGGCTCCGGCAAGGCACGGAGATTTGCATTGGCAGCTCCTGTACTGATGGCGGTGCTGACGGCTGCAGCTTTCCTCGTATGGTGGAGAAAGGACCGGCTCTGCGCAGTTGTCTGGCTGGTAATGCTTGTTCCGGCTCTGCCCGCATCCTATTTTAACCTGAAGCATATTCTTCTTCCGATGGATCCCTTTGCGTTCCTGGGGGCAACAAAGCCCTGCAATATCGCCGCTCTCGTGTTCTATATTCTTACAGCGGCCTATGGGATCTGCTTGGCAGGCATGGGCAGCACCGTCAGCGGGATCTTATCCGTGGCGATGTCCCTGTCTGTGCTGGCACTTTCCCTGTGTGCGATAAAGGGGGAGAAAAGATGGGGAATCTGAATTTTATTCTCTTTATCAGTTTTGCTGCGCCTCTTGTGATGACCCTCTTCATCTGCAAGGGCAAGGCAAGAACGCTGCTTACCTTCCTTTTCCTCGGCACGGTGGTCTGCCTCTTCTGCGGTGAGTTCAGCATGATCATCATGAGGATGCTGCCCTTTGACAACAAGTACTACACGTCCAATTTCACCCCACTTTTTGAGGAAGTCTTCAAGGCGCTGCCGATCCTCGTTTATGCATTCATGTATAAGCCGAAGAAGCGCACTCTGCTGGAATGCTCTATTCTTGTGGGCGTTGGCTTTGCAGTGCTGGAAAACGCTTTTATTCTCGGCGGCGCGGCGGGCTCGGTTTCGGTCACCAGTGCCCTCATTCGCGGCTTCGGCGCGGGCATGATGCATGGCGTCTGTACCCTCGCGGTAGGCTACGGCATGACCTTTGTTCATACCAGACGCAAGCTTTTCTACACGGGTACCACCGCTCTCCTGGCGGTTGCGATGATCTACCATTCGGTATATAACACCCTCGTTCAGTCCGAACATCAGATCGTGGGCTTTCTGCTCCCGGTCATCACCTTCATTCCGGTGTGCCTCCTTCTGAACAGGACGGAGAAATAAGCTTTCATGAAAAAGACCACTTCTGCGGAAGCGGTCTTTTTTCCTTTACAATCCCGCCCTCTTCTGTTATACTGTATATGTGAAAATAGGGGCGGTGTGGCCTTCGGTCAGCCCCGGTGAAAGAGAAAGAAGGTATGAAGCAGCTATGGCATTTTCGTTTTTTGGCGGGATCCATCCCAAAGATATGAAATACCTTTCCTGCAATGCCGCGGTCCAACGGCTCCCGGAGCCGGATGAGGTTGTGATTCCCATGTCGCAGCACATCGGCGCTCCCTGCCAGCCTTTGGTTAAGAAGGGGGACCGGGTTTTGGTTGGCCAAAAGATCGGCGACAATCAGGGCCTTTGCGTTCCTGTTCATGCTTCCGTGTCCGGAACAGTCAAGGCCGTTGAGCTTCGTCCCCACGCAGGTGGAATGAAGGTCATGAGCGTGGTCATCCAGAATGACCATTTTGATGAGCGCAGTCCCGAGATTGTGAAGCGGGAACATCCGGAAAACCTTACTCCCGAGGAGATCACGGAGATCATCCATCAGGCGGGCATCGTCGGTATGGGCGGGGCAGGTTTCCCGACACACGTTAAAATCTCCTCCGGTATCGGCAAGGTAGATACCATCATTATCAATGCGGCGGAATGTGAGCCCTATATTACGGCAGATGACCGTCTCATCCGGGAAACTCCGGAACGGCTTTTAGGCGGTATCCGTCTTTTGATGAAGGCCTTGAGCCTGGACCACGCCTATATCGGCATGGAAAAGAACAAACCGGAGGCTGCGGCGATTCTGCGGAAGGCTTTAGAGAAGGCAGAGGATATCACCCTGATCCTTCTGAAGACCCGTTACCCTCAGGGGGCCGAAAAACAGCTGATCCAGTCCATAACCGGACGGCAGGTGCCCCCGGGCGGTCTGCCGGCTTCCGTGGGCTGCGCGGTCTTCAACACGGCAACTGCCGCTGCCGTTTATGATGCCGTTTATGAAGGAATGCCCCTGATTCGCCGGAATGTGACTGTTTCCGGCAGAGCTGTTGAGATCCCTTCCAATTTTACGGTTCCCATCGGCACTTCTTTTGAGAGTTTGATTGAGGCCTGCGGTCTCAAGGGAGCGCCTTATAAGGTCCTCAACGGCGGTCCCATGATGGGAATTGCCCAGTATGACCTTTCTGTTCCCGTCATGAAGGGAACCAACGCCATCACAGTCTTCTCGGAAGAGGACAATAATCATGATAGTGAGCCGCATTGCATCCGCTGCGGCAGATGTATGGAGGCTTGCCCCATGCATCTCATGCCTCTGCAGATGTATAAGGCAGAACGCGCGGATAATCTGGCAGCCCTGCAGGAGCTTCATGTCACGGATTGCATTGAGTGCGGCTGCTGCAGCTATTCCTGCCCGGGAAAGCTTTTCCTGGTTCAGAGTTTTAAGACAGCTAAACAAAAACTCCGCGATGCTGCGGCGAAGAAAGGCTAAGGAGGTTTTATATGACGCAATCTCAATCCCCCCTGTCCTTCTCCTGCTCTCCGCATATTCGCAGTAAGGACACCACCCGCAGCATCATGCGGGATGTGCTTATAGCCCTGCTCCCGGCTTTGATCGGTGCGTATTTCGTTTTCGGCCCCAGAGTCATTACCCTGACTCTGGTCAGTGCTGCCGGTTCCGTGTTCTTTGAAGCGCTTTATGAGAAGATCATGAAGCGGGGCAGCACGGTGAGAGATCTCTCGGCCGTGGTTACCGGCACACTTCTTGCCATGGTTTGCCCTGTGGGCATTCCCTATTGGGCAATACTGATCGGTGATGCTTTTGCCATCATCCTGGTCAAGCAGCTTTTCGGCGGTATCGGCAAGAATTTCATGAACCCAGCCCTGGCGGCCAGAGCCTTCATGTTCTCTTGGCCTGCCCTCATGACGACCTGGGCCGCAGTTGGGTCCCATACTCCCATCTTCCGGTCCACGAAGGAAGCCATGGATGCGGTTTCCAGCGCCACGCCCCTTGCGGCTCTGCATGTCTCCGAGCTCCCGGCCAACAGCATCCTGCAGGCCTTTGTGGGCACTGTGGGCGGCAGCATGGGTGAGACTTCGGCGCTCCTCCTTCTGGTGGGCGGCATTTACCTCTGCATTCGCAAGGTCATTCGTCCCCGGATCCCTCTCTGCTTCATCGGCACGGTGGCAGTTCTGACCTTCTGTTTCCCCCGGGGAAATGACAACCTCCTTTGGATGGCCAACCAGCTTTTCTCCGGCGGCCTTTTCCTGGGTGCCATTTTCATGGCCACGGATTATGCCACCTCTCCCATGACAAAATGGGGCCAAGTGATCTATGCCGTCGGCTGCGGTGCTCTGACAGTTTTCATCCGTTATTTCGGCTCCTATCCGGAGGGCGTCTCCTACGCCATTCTGGTTATGAATGCCTGCGCCGGCCTGCTGGATAAGGTGGGCGTTCCCAAGCGCTTCGGCAGCGTAAAAGAAAAGGAGGCGGAGAAGAAATGAAAGAAAATGAAAGCAATTTTCACTATGTTCTTCGCCTGACCCTGATCCTTTTGGCAATCACAGTTGTGGTTGCGGGCCTTCTTGGCGGCGTGAATGCCATTACCAAAGAGCCTATTGCGGAGCTCAAAGCAGAAAAGGTGGCACAGGCTATCCATGATGTCCTCCCCACGGAGGAAAATCCTGAAGAGATTTCGGATTACCATGACCCCAGCGGCCTTGTCCGAAAGTATTACAAGCTGGGCGAGCAGGGCTATGTGGTGGAAGTCGTGGTCGGCGGCTCCCAGGCAGATATTGATATGATGGTCGGCGTGAAAGCGGACGGCAGTGTTTCCGGTATCTCCTTCGTCTCTATGTCGGAGACCTCCGGCTTGGGTGCCGTTGCCGCCCAGGACAGCAGCAAGGGTCGGGCCTTCCGGGAACAGTTCATCGGCAAGTCCGGCAGTCTGGCTGTGACCAAGGATGGCGGCACCATTGATTCTCTCACCGGCGCGACCGTAACTTCCCGGGCAGTGACCAATGCCGTAAATGCAGCCCTGGGCTGCAGCTTGAATTAAGGAGGTGCCTTCATGAACATCAAAAAACAGTTTAAGGAAGGCATGCTGACCCAGAACCCGGTTCTGGTCCAGCTTTTGGGTATGTGCTCCACCATGGCCATTACCACCTCTCTTTTCAACGGTTTGGGCATGGGCATTTCCGTCCTGATCATCCTGACCTGCTCCAATATCGTCATTTCACTTCTTCGGAAGATCATTCCCTCAAAGATCCGTATTGCCGCTTACATCGTGGTGATCGCGGGCTTTGTAACTATCGTGGACCTGCTGATGCAGGCTTATCTCCCCGGCTTGAGCGAGAACTTGGGCGTCTTTATTCCTCTGATTGTGGTCAACTGTATCATTTTGGGCCGGGCGGAAGCCTTTGCCTCTAAAAATACAGTGGCTGCTTCCGCGGTGGACGGCATTATGCAGGGCCTCGGCTATACCGTAGCGCTGGTCATCATGTGCGTGATCCGGGAGCTCCTGGGGAACGGCACCTTCGGCGGCGGTATCATCAGCGCGGACGGTCTTCGGATCATTCCGGCAGAATACCCGGCCATGCTCCTCATTCTTCCCGTGGGCGGATTTTTGACCCTTGGCTGCCTGATCGCTTTTGCCCAATGGCTGGTCGCAAAGGTTCAGGCAAAAGATGACCGGAAGGAGGAAGTGTAATGTTAGTCAAGCTTTTCTCCATTGCTCTGGGAGCTATCCTGGTCAATAACTTCATCCTGGTTCAGTTCCTGGGCATTTGCCCCTTCATGGGCGTTTCCAAGAAAATGGACACCGCTCTGGGCATGGGCATTGCCGTTACCTTTGTCATGGGAGTTGCCTCTGCAGCTACCTGGGTCGTAAATGAATATCTTTTGCTCCCCCTGAATCTGGAGTATATGCAGACTGTGGCCTTCATTCTGGTCATTGCTGCTCTGGTTCAGCTGGTGGAGATGTTCCTCCAGAAGGCTGTTCCTTCCCTTTATCAGGCCTTGGGAATCTATCTCCCCCTGATTACCACCAACTGCGCGGTTTTGGGCGTGGCTCTTCTCAACATTCAGAATGCATATTCCTTCATTGAGTCCGTGGTCTACGGCATCACCGGGGGTCTGGGCTTCCTGGTTGCCATCTGCCTCTTTGCCTCCGTTCGGGAGCGCACGGCTGATGCGGATTGCCCCAAGGCCTTTGAAGGGTTCCCCATCGCTCTGATTTCCGCCGGCCTGCTGGCCCTGGCCTTCATGGGCTTCTCCGGCCTCAAGGTCTTTTAAGGTTAAGGAGGAAAAATCATGAGTAATAATATACTGTATGCAATTCTTGTTCTGGGAATTATGGGCGGCGTCTTCGGTCTGGTGCTGGCTATCGCCTCCAAGATTTTTGCGGTGAAGACCGATGAACGCCTGGAGCCGATCATGGAAGCCCTTCCCGGCGCGAACTGCGGCGGCTGCGGTTATGCTGGCTGCGCTGCCTATGCGCAGGCCATCATTGACGGCGAGGCGGAAATCGGAAAATGTGCTGCCGGCGGCAACGATGCCGCGAAAAAGATCGCTGCCATCATGGGTGTCGAAGCTGAGGAAGTGGAGCGCCGGGTCGCTCTGGTGCGCTGCCGGGGCTACGACCGGAAGTCAAAGGGTGAGTACGAAGGTATCCATGATTGCCTTGCTGCTTCTAAGGTCGCGGGCAGAGGCCCCATTTCCTGCTCTTTCGGCTGTCTGGGCTTCGGCAACTGTATCAAGGCCTGCAAGTATGGCGCGATCTCCATTCGGGAGGGTGTTGCCTATGTGGACCGGGAGAAATGTAAGGGCTGCATGGCCTGCGCTGCTGTCTGCCCGAGAAATCTGATCGTTCCCATACCCTATTCCAATGAGATTTATGTTTCCTGCGCATCAAAGGCCAAGGGAGCCACATCTTTGAAGGTCTGCAGCAATGGCTGCATTGCTTGCAAAAAATGTGAAAAAATTTGCCCCACCGAAGCCATTACGGTGCTGGGGAACCTGGCAAGCATCGACTACAGCAAGTGCGTATCCTGCGCCCTCTGCGCCACTGCTTGTCCCCGTCATATCATCAAAGATGTTTTAAACAAGGAAACCATCGAAGAATATAAAGCAAAGCTCCGCAGGTCCATGGAACTCCATAAACGGGAAGAGGCTGCCAAGAAGGAAGCCGAAGCCCGCAGAAATGCCGCACAAGTGGAGAGCTTTTTGACAAAAGAGTAAATTTGCTCCATTCCTTATGAAATAAAGGAGATTGTTTATGGCATACAAACCTATGGGAGAGATGCTGGTCTCTTCCGGCTACATCACAGAAGAGCAGCTGCAAAAGGCCCTGGCTGCCCAGAAAAAAATGAAAAAGCCTCTGGGTGAGGTCGTTGTGGAGTTGGGCTACACTACCCAGCGTCGGGTCTATGAAATTATTGAAAGGCAGACGGGTTCCCAGTTCATTGATCTCCGCACCACGACGATTCCCCAGGAAATGGCCCAGTTCCTTCCCCAGACTCTGGCCAAGAAGCACTCCATGGTCCCGGTCAAGATGGAGAACGATGTTCTCTATATCGCAACGGCAGACCCCCTGAACTTCGTGGCTCTGGACGAGGCGAGAGCCGTTACCCACCTTCGCATCACCACCCTTTTGGCTGTTCCCGATGCCATCACCCGGGCGATTGCGGACCTCTACGGCAACGAACGCGCCGAGCAGGCCCTGAAGGAACTGAATGAGTCGGTTGACACCGAGACGATGGACTTCCAGAATATCGCTGCAGCCAATGTCATCGGTGCCGATACAGAGGATGCTGCCCCCACCATTCGTCTGGTCAACAGTATTTTGGAGCATGCCGTCAACCAGAATGCTTCGGATATTCACCTGGAGCCCCGGGAGACCATGATGGCTGTCCGTATGCGTATCGACGGTGTTCTTCGTCAGGTCTTCACGGTGCCCCGGAATACCCAGGCTGCCGTTATTGCCCGTATCAAGGTCATGGGCAACATGAACATCGCCGAGCATAAGATCCCTTTGGATGGCCGAAGCAATATCCGTGTCGGCACAAAGGATATTGACCTCCGTATTTCCACCCTGCCCACGGTTTACGGCGAGAAAGTGGTTATCCGTCTTCTCTCCAAGTCCAACTCTCTCCTGAGCAGCAAGGGCGTGGGCCTGACCGGCAAGAATCTGGAGAAGTTCAACCGCCTGCTGGAAAACAGCAATGGCGTTATCCTCATTGTGGGTCCCACAGGTTCCGGTAAGTCCACCACCATGTATACCATGATCGGCCGTTTGAATACCGAAGAGGTCAACCTGGTCACTCTGGAAGACCCTGTGGAATATAATTTTGACGGCGTCAACCAGGTCCAGATCAATGAGAAGACGGGCATGACTTTTGCAAATGGCCTTCGTTCTATCCTCCGTCAGGACCCGGATATCATTGCTGTGGGCGAGATCCGTGACGGCGAGACCGCTGACATTGCCATGCGTGCCGCTATCACCGGCCACCTGGTTCTCTCCACCCTCCATACGAACGATGCTCCCGGCGCCATTGACCGTCTGATAGACATGGGCGTGGAAGGCTTCCTGATCGGAAACGCCCTCAAGGGCGTTATCTCCCAGCGTCTGGTCCGCCGGATTTGCCCCAACTGCAAAACGGACTATTACGCCTCCAAAGAAGAGCAGGCCATGCTCAAGATGGACTATGTTCCCAACCGCAAATTCTATCGCGGCAAGGGCTGTCCCATCTGCTTCGGAACAGGCTACCGCGGCAGAACTGCCGTTTTCGAGATTCTGACCGTTACCAAGGAGATCCGTGAGGCTATTTCCGACAGCAGAAAGCACACGGAGATCCAGAGCCTGATTGCCGAGAGCGACTATGTGCCTCTGATCGAGGATTGCCGCAGTCTGGTTCTGGACGGCACCACGACCGTGGAAGAAACTTACCACACCGTCAATTCCACCGACGGCTAAGCGAAGAGAACCTGCTGGAGCGTTTTTTCACGTGTCGATACAGAAAAAACCCGCTGAAAAGTTTTCCTTTTCAGCGGGCTTTTCTTTCAGCTTGATACACCGGAATGTTCTTGATTATTTGTGAAACCGTAGGGGACGATGCCCACATCGTCCCGTTTTCGTTTTTGTGAAACCGTAGGAGGACGATGCCCACATCGTCCCGACAATATTGCATAATACTTTTTGCTTGTTTACCGTGCAAATCGTTATGAAATAATACCCCTTTTGCGAGTAATCATATTCCTTTAATCGGTTCTGCTTTCTCGTTTCCATCTTGTCAGCTTTTTCAGTATCCACATTTGAATGATACAAACCGAGAAACCTTGCAGCTTTTCACTTCCCTCTCTTCTTGCAGCCTGCAGCTTGAAGCTTGCAGCTTTTCGCTTTCCTCGTCTCCTTGTAGCTTGCAGCTTGAACCTTGCAGCTATTCTCCAAACAAGTCCGTGGAAAGGTAGCGATCTCCCGTATCGGGCAGGAGAACGACGATATTTTTCCCTTCGTTTTCCGGCCGCTTCGCCAGCTCAAAAGCCGCATATGCGGCAGCCCCCGAGGAAATGCCGACCAAAATGCCCTCCTTCTTTGCAATCAGACGGGCAGCTTCGTAGGCCTGAGGGGTGGATATCTGCAGGATCTCATCATAGATCCCGGTGTCCAGAACCTCGGGAATAAAACCGGCACCGATGCCCTGAAGGCCGTGGGCTCCTGCCGGCTTTCCGGAGAGCACCGCAGAAGAATCGGGTTCAATTCCAACGATCTTTATTCGAGAATTCTGCTCTTTGAGATAACGGCCCGTTCCGGAGATCGTTCCGCCCGTTCCGATTCCTGCCACGAAAATATCTACGCTTCCGTCCGTATCCTGCCAGATTTCGGGGCCAGTGCTGTCATAATGGGCCTTGGGGTTTGCGGGATTTACAAATTGTCCTGCCACGAAGCTTCCGGGGATACTTTTCTTCAATTCTTCTGCCTTGGCAATGGCTCCTGCCATGCCCTGAGCCCCGGGAGTGAGCACGAGTTCTGCGCCGAAGGCTTTCATGAGGGTGATGCGCTCCTTGGACATATTATCCGGCATGACGATGATCACCCGATAGCCCCGGCTGGCGCCTACGGCACAGAGGCCGATTCCCGTATTACCAGAAGTGGGCTCAATGATCACGGATTCCGGAGTCAGAATGCCGGCTTTCTCTGCCTCGTCCAGCATAGAGCGAGCCACCCGATCCTTGGCGGAACCCGCGGGATTGAGATATTCCAGCTTTGCCAGGACTGTGGAAGAGAGCTTCAGCTCTTTTTCAATATTTTTGAGTTCCATCAGGGGCGTGCTGCCGATCAGCTCATCAACGGAATGATAAATCTTTGACATGATCGTTCTCCTCACAAAAAGCGGAAGCGCGCTGCGCTTCCGCTGATTTATTATCTTAAACTGCTATATTTCCGGAGCTCCCGTCGGGGGCATCCAGGACCTGGATATCTGCGCCGATATCCCGAAGCTTTTGAACCATGGATTCATAGCCGCGCTCAATGTATTCCACCCGTTCCACGATGCTGACGCCCTCTGCGGCCAGAGCGGCAACGACCATTGCAGCGCCTGCCCGCAGGTCAAAGGCCCGGACGGTACAGCCCCGCAGGGCCTTTCCACCGGTGACAACGGCGATTTTGCCGTCCACCCGGATATCTGCGCCCATTCTGGAGAGCTCAGAGGTATATCCGAAGCGGGTATCGTAAATACTTTCCGTAATCATGCTGGTCCCGTTGGCCAGGCACATGCAAACACAGATCAAAGGCTGCATATCCGTGGGGAAGCCGGGATAGGGAAGGGTCTTTACCTTTGTGCTCCGCATGGGCTTTCCGCCGCGAACCCGGATGGCATCGTCATATTCCGTGACATTGACGCCCATTTCGCGAAGCTTGGCAGTGACGCTCTCCATATGGCGGGGGATCACATTGCGGATCATGATATCGCCACCGGTGGCTGCTGCCAGGGCCATGTAGGTCCCGGTTTCAATCTGGTCCGGAATGATGGCATAGGTTCCGCCGTGGAGCGCATTTACGCCGCGAACCTTAATGGTATCTGTGCCGGCACCGGAAATTCTGGCGCCCATGGAGTTCAGGAAGTTTGCAAGATCGACCACATGGGGTTCCTTGGCTGCGTTCTCAATAATAGTGGTTCCTACTGCCAGAGTCGCCGCGATCATGGTGTTGATAGTGGCGCCCACAGAGACCAGGTCCGGGAAAAGATGGGCTCCCGTCAGGCGTCCGTTGGCATCGGCAATGACATAGCCATCCGTAAGTTCAATGTCAGCGCCCATGGCGCTGAAGCCCTTGAGGTGCTGGTCAATGGGCCGGTCCGAGAAATTACAGCCGCCGGGAAGAGCAACCTTCGCTTTGCCGAATCGGGCCAGCTCTGCGCCAATCAGGTAATAGGAGGCGCGGAGACGCCGAACCAGCTCAATGGGCGCAGTTGCATTTTCCACGGCACTGCAGTCAATTTCAACGGTGTTGGGGCTGCTGTGGTTAACGGAAGCACCCATACCGCGAAGGATATCAAGAAGAAGCCGAACGTCGGAAATATTGGGGACATTTTCTAAATGACAGACACCCTTCACAAGAAGGGTTGCCGGCAGAATGGCAACAGCGGCATTCTTAGCGCCGGAAATGGTCACTGTGCCGGAGAGAGGAGTTCCGCCACAGATCCGATACTTCTGCATATCAAAACCTCAGTAATTAACAAATTAAGGCACATCTTTCTCACTGCGTGCATGGTACAGTCTAGCATATTTTGCGAAATTTGTAAAGAAAAATGTGTATTTTTGTGCAAGATTGCGAAAAATCAGTAGCGGCGCAGACCCTTTGGCAAGTGGTTTTTGAGCATTCCGTTGCTTCCCTTTACCCATCCCAGGGGAGAACCTTCCACGGTGATGCGGTTCCAGCCGCTTTCTTCCCCAATAATAGCCTCTCCTCTCAGGTAGGCAGAGAGGGCAGGATCCTCCGGGGCAAAATCCTTGGAAGGGGCGGAGCAGTCAGCCCATAGGGCGAGGGCATGGTCCGGCTCAAAACGGCCTTTTTTGGGGATACCGAGACAGAGACCCGGCCGCAGGACCTTCAAGCCCTTCAGATCCGGAGCAGGCTCCGGAAGCAGATAAAGCGTCTCTCCGAAGGAGAGGAGTCTGCCGGCGGGAAGCGTGATCTTCATGTCACGCAGAAAATCTCTGAGCTCCGGGGGGCATTTTTCCCCGGAAGCGGCCTTTTCTTTCTCCGGAACAACCTCGCCCTTCCGCTGCAGGACTGCGGCAAAGTGCCCCAGACCATTCAGCTTATGGGGGAAGAGGCGAAAGGCTTTTTCCAGGCCCTCCGCAGGATCGGGAACGGCGTCCGGTCTGCCGGGAGAAAACCAGGGAGCCGGGATTTCGGCAAGGGAAAAATCCGGATGTGCCCGGAGAAAGTCGGAAAGAACGCCCTCATTTTCCTCCGGTGCAAAGGTACAGGTGGAATAGACCATCCTGCCGCCTGGCTTCAGCATTTCTCCTGCGGATTCCAGGATTTCCCGCTGCCGTCTGGCGCAGATGAGGACCTGTTCCGGACTCCAATCCCGCAGAGCGGCTTCCTCCTTGCGGAACATGCCTTCGCCGGAGCAGGGGGCATCCACCATGATTTTGTCAAAATATCCGGGAAAACGGGAAGCTAATTTCGCGGGATGTTCCGAGAGCACCAGCGCGTTGGCGATCCCCATCCTCTCTATGTTCTGAGAGAGAATTTTCGCCCGGGAAAAGACGATTTCGTTGGAAACGAGCAGTCCCTCTCCCCGGAGGTAAGAGGCAAGCTGGGTGCTTTTCCCGCCGGGAGCCCCACAGAGATCCAGGACCCGTTCGCCGGGCAGGGGAGCGAGGAGCGCAGCAGGGGCCATGGCGCTGGGCTCCTGAAGGTAGTAGAGCCCCGCATCATGCCGGGGGTCCAGGCCGGGGCGGTTTGCAGGGTCATAGTAGTAGCCTCCGGGCGCCCAGGGAACAGGCTCCGAAACATAGGGGAGGGGCAGATCCCTCTTTCGCAGAAGATTCTGCCGAAGGCCGGGCATGGAGGGCTTGTCATAGGAGGCAAGGAAGGCTTCATATTCGGGGCCCAAAAGCCGGGCCATTCTTTTCAAAAATTCTTCAGGCAGCATGGAAGGCACCTTCCCTTTTTTGTTTCCCCGATATCATGTGCAATGATTTACGGAATAACGCGGCATTCGCCGCGGGAATAAAGCGAGAGAGAGTTTATTCAGCAGCCATCAATATAGCAGATGGAGGAGAAAAATGCAAACACAGATAGGGGAATTCCGGGAATAAGAGCTTGAAAAATTCGGGAAAAGGCCAAAATTTTTCGGAATCAATTAAAGAAAAATTAGGAATATTTCCAAGTTTTTTCTATTGAAATCCGGGGCGTTTTGTCGTAAAATATGCCATAAACAGAATGAGAGGCAAAAGAAATGCTGAATGTTGTTCTTGTGGAACCGGAAATTCCCGCGAATACGGGGAACATTGCCAGAACCTGTGCCATTACCGGCGCCAAATTGCACCTCATTCGCCCCCTGGGCTTTGATATTTCGGACCGCAGTCTGAAGCGGGCGGGCCTGGATTATTGGCATCTTCTGGATGTCCGCGTCTATGATGATCTGGAGGATTTCTTCCGGAAGAATGAGGTCCGTGAGCTCTGGTGCATGACAACGAAGGCACCGAGGTCCTATGCAGAAGCCGAATTCCATGATGGCTGCTATCTCTTTTTTGGCAAGGAGACAAAGGGCCTGCCGGAGAACTTTCTGGCGGAGCATTATGATTCCTGTCTGCGCATCCCCATGCGGCCCACCCTCCGCAGCCTGAATCTCTCCAATTCCGTTGCAATCACCGTATATGAAGCCCTGCGTCAGATGGATTTCCCCGGAATGCAGGAAGCAGGCAGGATGGCGGAATGGGAGCACTTTGAGTAAAGCCTGCCGCGGGGAACTGAATTTGTTTTAAATTTATTAAAATAGGAAAGGAAATTATTATGAATTACAACAAGAAGTCCGTCGAAGATGTTGAAGTCAAGGGCAAGCGCGTTCTTTGCCGCTGCGACTTTAATGTTCCCATGAAGAACGGTGTCATCACCAGCGATAAGCGTATCGTTGCCGCTCTTCCCACCATTCAGTATCTTTTGAAGAATGGCGCCCGCGTCATTCTTTGCTCCCATATGGGTAAAGTTAAGGTTGATTGGGATCCCAATCTCTCCCTGAAGGTCGTTGCCGAGCGTCTCAGCGAGCTCCTGGGCCAGAAGGTCATCATGGCTGCCGATGTTGTCGGTGAGGATGCCAAGGCCAAGGCTGCTGCCCTGAAGGACGGCGAAGTCATGCTTCTTGAGAACACCCGCTACATGAAGGGTGAGACCAAGAACGATCCCGAGCTCAGCAAAGAGCTTGCTTCCATGGCAGATCTCTTTGTGAACGATGCCTTCGGAACCGCTCACCGCGCCCATTCCTCCACTGCCGGCGTAGCTGACTACCTGCCCGCTGTCTGCGGCTATCTGGTGGAAAAGGAAGTCAGCATCATGGGCAAGGCCCTGACTGCTCCCGAGCGTCCCTTCGTTGCCATTCTCGGCGGCGCTAAGGTTTCCGACAAGCTGAATGTCATCAACAACCTTCTTGAAAAGGTTGACACCCTGGTCATCGGCGGCGGCATGGCCTATACCTTCCTGGCAGCCAAGGGCTACAAGGTCGGCAATTCTCTGCTGGACACCGAGAAGATCGACTACTGCAAGGAAATGATGGAAAAGGCAGCAGCCAAGGGCGTTAAGCTCCTCCTCCCCGTGGATACCGTTGTTGCAAAGGCTTTTCCCGATCCCATTGACGGACCTGTGGAAGTCAAGACCGTGAAGTCCGATGAGATTCCCGAAGGTATGGAAGGCCTGGATATCGGTGAAGAGACCCGTGCTCTCTTTGCTTCCGCTGTTTCCGCTGCGAAGACTGTTGTCTGGAACGGCCCCATGGGTGTTTTCGAGAACCCCACTCTGGCAGCCGGCACGGTTGCAGTAGCCAAGGCTTTGGCAGATTCCAGCGCTGTCAGCATCGTTGGCGGCGGCGACTCCGCAGCAGCTTGCGAGCAGATGGGATTTGCTGATAAGATCACCCACATTTCCACCGGCGGCGGCGCTTCCCTGGAGTTCCTGGAAGGCCTGGAGCTTCCCGGTATTGCCTGCCTGCAGGATAAATAATCTCTCTCCTGAGATTTTCCCGTCTCCTTCACGGAGACGGGGCTTCCGGGCCGTCTCGATGTTCGGAGACGGTTGAATATAAATAAATAATCGAGGTCACTATATGAATAGAAAATACCGCAAAACTCTCATTGCAGGCAACTGGAAGATGAATAAGACTCCTGCTGAGACCAAGGAATTCATGACTGCCTTTAAGGCCAAGCTCCCCAAGGGCCGCTGGTGTGATATCGCCTTCTGCGTTCCTGCAGTGGATATCGCAGCTGCTGTTCGTGTGATGCGGGAAACCAGAGTAGGGATCGGCGGCGAAAACATCAGCGAGTTTGCTTCCGGTGCCTATACCGGCGAGATCGCTGCCAATATGCTGGTTGACGCAGGCTGCAAGTATGTCATTATCGGCCACAGCGAGCGCCGTGCCATGGGCGAAGATGACAAGACCGTCAATGCCAAGGTCCTGGCTGCTCTGCAGGCCGGCCTTTGCCCCATCCTCTGCTGCGGCGAAAGCCTGGAGCAGCGGGAGCTGGACATCACCACCGAGTGGATCGGCATGCAGATCAAATCTGCCCTGGCAGGTGTTACTCCGGATCAGCTTCGGAAGATCACCATTGCCTATGAACCCATCTGGGCCATCGGCACCGGCAGAACGGCTAGTCCCGAGCAGGCAGAAGAGGTTTGTGCCTCCATCCGTGCAGTGGTTCGGAGACTCTACGGTTCCAAGGCGGCTCGCGGCACCACCATCCTTTACGGCGGTTCCATGAACGAGAAGAATGCCAAGGAGCTCCTGGCAAAGCCCGATATTGACGGCGGCCTCATCGGCGGCGCTTCTCTGGTTCCGGAGAAGTTCCTTGCCATCATTGATGCTGCAAATCAGTAATCCGAGAAATAAACAATAAAGCAGCCATCCAAACGGATGGCTGCTTTTTCATGCAGCTTGCAGCTTGTAGCTTGCAGCTCTTCTCCCTTACACGGAGCTCAGGAGCTCATAATAGGTGGGGAAGGGCCAGTAGTCGGAATTGGTGAGGGATTCCAGCTTGTCCAGAATTTCCCGGATCCAATTCATGGTTCCGATGATCCTGTCATGATAGAAGCGGAGTGTCTCCGGTCCCAAAGGCATGTTCTCGCCCTCCAGAAGAGCGGATTTCAGGGACTCATTTTCCACAAGAAGAGCATCATTCAGGGAACTGAGGGTGGCGAGGAGGGAAGCTTCCACATTGCAGGGCAGATCGGGGCTCACCTGCTTTTTCTTGAGCAGGGTGTTGCTCAGGTCGCCGCAGTAGTCGGAAACAGCGCCCAAAATGGAATGCTGTACCATGTCTACCAGGGTGGCGGCCTCGATCCGGAGCACATTGCAGTATTTCTCCATGTGGACCTCATGCCGGGCAAACATTTCGGATTCGGTATAGATCCCGTGCTTGCTCATGAGGGCAACATTCTTGGGAAGAATGAAGGTGGGAAGGGCATCCGCTGCATTGGATAGATTGGGAAGACCCCGCCTTGCGGCTTCGGCCACCCATTCTTCTCCGTAGTTGTTTCCGGAGAAGAGGATCCTGCGATGCTCCAGGAAAGCATCCCGGATCAGTTCATGAAGAGCTGCCCGGAAGTCCTCAGCCTTTTCCAAACGGTCTGCAAAGAGCTCCAGCTCTTCCGCCATGATTGTGTTGAGGACAGTGGCAGGGCCGGCAATGGACTGGCTGGAGCCGGGACTGCGGAATTCAAATTTATTGCCGGTGAAGGCAATGGGGGAGGTGCGGTTCCGGTCAGTGGTGTCTCTGGGAATGCTGGGGAGCACATCCACGCCGATCCGCATGGCCTGCTTCACCTGATCGGTGTGGTCCGTCTCTTCAATGATGGAATCCACAATGGACTGGAGCTCATCTCCCAGGAAAATGGAAAGCACGGCGGGAGGGGCTTCGTGTCCGCCCAGACGGTGGTCATTTCCGGCAAAGGCAATGGAGCAGCGGAGCAGCTCCGGATATTCGTCAATGCCCTTGACAAAAGCTGCCAGGAAAAGGAGGAATTGGGCATTCTGGCTGGGAGTCTTTCCGGGGGAGAGTAGATTTTTTCCGCTGTCCGTGGCAAGGCTCCAATTGATATGCTTGCCGGAACCGTTGATGCCTGCAAAGGGCTTTTCGTGAAGGAGACAGACAAGGCCGTGCCGATCCGCAACCTTCTGCATCATCTCCATGACCAACTGATTCTGGTCATTGGCGGTATTGGCGTCCGTATATACGGGGGCCATCTCGTGCTGTGCCGGAGCAGTTTCGTTATGCTTCGTCTTGGAATAGACGCCCAGTTTCCAGAGTTCTTCATCCAAATCCTGCATATAGGCAGCGACTCTGGGACGGATTGTGCCGAAATAATGGTCATTCAGCTCCTGACCCTTGGGAGGCTTGGCCCCGAAGAAGGTGCGGCCGCAGAGGCGCAGATCTTCCCGGCTTTCCAGAAGCTTCTTGTCTACAAGGAAATACTCCTGTTCGGGCCCCAGCTGGGGCGTGACCTTCTGAGTTTCCGTGTCACCGAAGAGGCGCAGGATGCGCACTGCCTGCTTGCTGACGCATTCGTTGGAGCGGAGCAGCGGCGTCTTCTTATCCAGTGCTTCGCCGGAGTAGGAACAGAATACCGTGGGAATGCAGAGAGAGCCGTCCTTAATGAAAGCATAGGAGGTGGGGTCCCAGGCACTGTAGCCCCGTGCCTCAAAGGTGGCCCGGAGACCTCCGGAGGGGAAAGAGGAGGCGTCAGGTTCGCCGCAGACCAATTCCTTGCCGGAGAATTCCATGATTGCCTTTCCCCCGGGAGCCGGGGTCAAAAAGCTGTCATGCTTCTCGGCAGTGATACCGTTAAGAGGCTGGAACCAGTGGGTGAAATGAGTCGCCCCGTTTTCCAGGGCCCAGTCCTTCATTCCGGCGGCAATGTCGTCGGCAGTTGCGGAAGAAAGAGCAGTTCCGGACTGCAGACACTGCTTCCAGTCTGCAAATGCAGCAGCGTCCACATAACGGCGCATGGTATCCTCATTGAAGACCATACTTCCAAAGAGTTTTGGAATGCGTTCTTTTCTTTCGTCCATAATTTTCACCTCAATCATGCTATGAATCGTCTGTTTTTGGATATAATTTTACATATTCTAGCACAAGTTTCTGAAAAAGCATAGCTTTTTTTCAAAATTCGGAGGGAACACTTTTTATTTAGCCGAATGTCCTTGCGATAATCCGGGGAAAATGCTAGAATGAGGAAAAACGGATGGGAGGGCTTGGAAAAAATGGACGAAGAGCAGAAAGAAAAACTTTCAAAGATCCTGATATACTCCCTTTCTCTGCTCATTCTTCTTGCTGCCATTCTGATCCTTTTCAGCGACTGTTTCGGAGAAAAGAGCCCGGCAGAGCCCAGAGTGTCCTCTCCTGGGGAAATCGTCCGAAAGGAAGAGGAAAGAGAGCTCCCAAAGAATTATGAATCCATTCTGGCCGCCCTGCAGGAGCCCCTTCCGGAGGGCAGAGACGGGGGCCCGGAGGATATTTCCCCGGCATCGAATGAAGAGGAAGTTCCCGAATCCGAAAGCACGCCGGCATCCGTTTCCCGGTCTTCCCCGGCGGAAAAGGGGCAGGAACTGCCTCAGTCCCGGGAAACTCCCCAAAAGCCTTCCGAAGAAAAGAAAAGCTCCGAAACGGAGCCTGTGAAACAGGAAGAGGAAAAGAAGAAGGAAGAAACGGCTTCCAAAGAAACGGAAGAGCAGCCCAAAAAGGAAACAGAAAAAGAAAGCCAAAAGGAAGCCCAAAAAGAAACGGAGAAAAAGGAAAAAACGCTTTCCGGCTGGGTCCTTCGCTCCCAGGTCCCGGCAGGTGCCGAGATCCGGGAAGAGAAATGGCTATATGACCTGAAGGAGACCATGACCTCAACCGAATCCGCCCGGCCCGGCTGGACCCTGACCGGGGAAGAATGGCAGGAGACGGGCAGCGGCAGCCTGAACTACTGCGCCGAGCGCAGTCTCTTCCTCTCTTCCCATTGGGTCGCAGGCATGATGGTTTCCTCGGAAAAGGAAATGAAGGGCTATGAAAAGGACTCCGTAAAGCGGGTCACGACGGATGCAGCCTTTGCAGGCTATGTTTATTTCCATTGGATCTATCCGAATGAAGAGGAGACAGCCGGTCCCCTGATTCCCAATATCGAGCGGGGAATGAATTCCGAAGGCAGAGCCTGCACGAGCTTTTATGCCTTCCTGGGCGGGGACTATCCCACTGCCTCCGTGAACGGAGAAAGCCTTTATCTGGTCAGCGACAGAAGCTCCCAGGGAGAGAGCGGCGGCTCCTATTATTGGTATCGCACCCCTTATCAGAGCTGCAGCTATACAGACTATGTGAAGTCCTATTCCTTTGAAAGAACAACGGCGGATCTGGAATCCACCGTCAAGCCCCAGGGGGCAGGCGTGGAAAACCTTCGCCACTATGTTCGCTATCTTGCATGATTTGAGGAGAGTAAGCCTATGAAATTGGATGAACGCTTTTGTACCCAAGTGAATAACGGCCTTGCAGAAACGGCGGCCTGCGCTTCTGCTCCTGTCTATGACCGGGAAAACGGCCTGATTTTCCTTTCTTATATGACGGGTCTTCTCAAGCGCTACGGGGAGTCTACGGGAAAGCTTTGCCTTTCCGTTTTTCCTCCGGCGCAGCCCTCTAATATCCGTTTTCGTGTTCTGGATGAGGGCGTAGGTCAGTCCCGCGGCCTTCTCTGTACGGCCCATTATCTGATCGGGGACGGGAAGACCCGTGTCATGTTTACTACTACCAGGGGGGAAAAGGCCGCCTATCTGAGAGATTATGACTTCTTTGCGGACGAGATTTCTCCCCGCCGGGAGGTCCTTTTCCGCACAGACTCGGGGGATGTCCGCCTGGACAACGCCTCCTACCGCGATTATATCCGGAGCCGGGGCTTTGAGGCAGACTGCGAGGCTGAACCCATCATCAACAAGGTGACTTCCTTTGAAGGAGAGCTCTATACCGCAATTACCCTGGACGGCCCTTCCTATCCCGTTCTCTGCAAAATTGCGGATAATGTTCTTCTCCCCTTTGCGGTCTGCCCGGAGGCCACCACCTATGAGTTCCGCTATTTCAGAAATCAGGACGGCATTTTCGGTGCCTTCCGTGTCCCTCCGGATAACCACCTGACGGGTCATGGCGGCTATACCTGTTCCCAGGACGGGGGCGTGACCTGGGAAACGAAAATCTATGAGGACGGCATTCAGTCCCGGCCCGACATCCTGGAATATGAGGGCAAACCCCTGCTGATCTATAACTTCCGGGCAGAGGATCCCATTGAAAACTGGCCCCACATGCATAATTTCCGCAACGCCGTCAAGCTGATCTATGACGGGAAGGAGATCGCAAGCTATTTCTCCAAGTACGGCATCGTGGAGCACCAGTCCGTTTCCCTTTGCGGAGACCTCTATATGGCCTTCAGCAACTGCCCCCAGGCCCTTTCCACGGAAAACGGAACGGCCTGGATCGAGGACGGGATCCCCGTCGAGCAGGGCAAGGAAGCCATCCAGTGGCTGAAGCTGGGATATCTTCTCTGACAGAAAATCCACCCTTTGCGGTTTGTCTATTGGGACACTCCGCAAAGGGTGGATTCATTTATAGTTCCAGGCACCAGGCCAGGGCATATTCTCCTTCTATTTCGCTTCCGAAACGGTAGCTCTTTTCATTGACACTTTGTTCTGCCTGAATCCTTCCGGCCTCATCCCAAAAGATGCGGAAATCCTTCAGGGGCAGGCTGAAGCCAAGACCCGTGACCTTGAGAAAGCTCTCCTTCAAAGTCCAGAGCCGGTAAAAAGTCTCTGCCTGCTTTTGCCCTTCCGCGGAAAGGAGGAGGGAGAATTCATCCGGGTGGAAAAAGCGTTCCGCCACCTTCATGTCCGGGACCTTGATCGCTTCCACATCGCAGCCGATTTCTTCAAACCCCGGGTTTACGGCACAGAGGGCTTCCTCACCGCTGTGGCTCAGGCTGAAGCGGAAGGGAATCGAAGGATCCGCCAGGGAGGGCTTTCCGTTTTTACTTAGGGCGAGCCTGCGGTCGGAGATTCCCGCTTCTTCAAGGGCCCTTTGGAGGAGGCAACCGGCAGCGAGGCTCAGGCACTTGTCTTTTTGGAATGCCATTCGGTCAATTTTTTTCTGCCGTTCCTGGGGCATGCGGGAATAGGCCTCCGCAAAAATCTCCGGATCAAAATATTTCTTTGTATTTTCCCGGTAAAGGAGCGGGGAAAGGCTTTCCTGCATCATGCTTCTTCCTTTTTCTTTTGCTGCCACCATTTTACAAAAGTCGGAAGGGGAATGCAAGAAGAAATCCCGTGCAAACGCTATTGAGAATAGAGTGAGGTGTCCATATGCGGGGGAAGTCAGCATTGAAAGCGTCCGCGTGTTATGCTATATTGATACCTGTTGGATCAATCGCCGGGAGCTTTTCTCACGCGGCGAATGGAAGCTACGCATTATATTTGCTTTGAGGTGCTGCACTATGGATTATTTGGAATCATCCGTGCAAGTGACAAAGGGCGATTTTCCCTATATCCGCTTCGGAAGCGGGAAGAGGAACTTTGTCATGCTTGCGGGAATGAGTATGGCCGGACTTTCCGGGCTTGGAGCGGCTATTTCCATGCTCTTCCAAGACTATGTGGAGGAGTTTACCGTCTATGTTTTTGACAGACTGCAGGTTCTTCCGGACGATGCCTCTGTCCGGAGCATGGCGCAGGATACAGCTGAGGCTATGCGTGCTCTAGGAATTGAAAAGGCGGATCTGATGGGTGCGTCGCAGGGCGGCATGATCGCGCTCTATCTGGCCATTGATTATCCGGAGCTGGTTCATTCCCTCATTCTCTCTTCCGCCTGCTGCTATCAGAACGAAGTCGGAAAAGAGACCTTTTCAGTCTGGTCAGACCTAGCGAATCAAAAGGACGGAAACGGCATTTACCGGGATTTTTTCGCCCGGGTCTATACCCACCCGAGCGAAGCTGCGCTTGCGCTCTGCCTGGATACGGGAACAGAAGAGCAGTGCCGCCGCTTCGGGATCCTCGCCCGTGCCTGCTATAATTTCGATTGCCGTGACGAGCTTAACAAGCTGCAATGCCCGGCGCTTGTAGTGGGTTCAGCGCAGGATCGGGTATTGGGCAGCGCTTCTTCGCCTGACCTTGCGGAGCGTTTGGGCTGTGAGTGCTTCATTTATCAGGACTACGGGCACGCAGTCTGCGATGAAGCCCCGGACTTTCGGCAGCGGATGCTGGACTTCCTCCACAAAATTGCATAATGGCATATGGCCATTGATAAGAGTTCCTTGGCCGATTTGCAGACCTTTGCCGGTTTGGCAAAGGTCTGCTTTTTTGTCGTTAATGTTTCGGGCCGCGAAGCCCCAGAGACGGATGGCTGTTTTTTCACATAGCGTTTCACTTGCTATTCTGCAGGGCTATGAGGTACTCCGATGCGTTGAGGCAGTGAATTCCGTTGGAAAGGAGCCGGCTCTCTCCGCGGTAGATCAAAACTTTTTTCTCAATCTTGCCGAATTGCTCGGATAGCTTGCGGCATTTTTCTTCGTCACAAAGATGCTTCAGCTGTTCCGGGAAGAATTCTGTGCTGTGCTTGATTTCAAAGATTTCGCAGCAACCTTTCTCCGGCTGATAGATGACCATGTCAAATTCGCCTACATCAAAAAGGAACTTAAAAACCTCACAGCCTTTTCTGCGCCGAATGGTTTCCAGAAGAATAATCTCCTCCAGCATCCGACCCTTGATTTCATCACATATTTTTTCTGTGACATACTTTTTCTTTTCCGGGTGAGAGGAGGCAAAAACAGAATCCTTCATTAAGGAGAAAACCAGCGCCTGGGCCTGGCAATAGCGCATTCCCGGCTGTGTGATAATAGCACGTTCCTCAATGGGCTCCGGACCGCCGATAGTTCGCGTGGGGTAGAAAGCGACCAATTCCAAAGCGGTCAAATATTCACGGATTTCGGAAAGATGCGCCTCGGAAATTTCGGTCTCCATCGCATTTTGCTTGCGAATTTGGAGAATCTCCATCAGGGTTTCCGTCACTTCTTCCAAATCAATACGGTCCAGGAGATCCGTCCTGAGCTCCGGATTTTTTTCCCGGAGCAGGTTTTTCCGAGCCAAAGAAAGATCGTTGGAGCGGAATTCTTCCGTCAGTACCCGCAGGACAAAACGGTGGTTCATGCTTTCGATTACCCGATTGATGGCACCGGTCAGTTCTCCATGTTCATGGAGCTCTCGCAGATGCCGGAAGTGCTCTCCGTTTTCGTAACATTTCAGGCTATGCTGAATATTACTGCAGATTGCCGTGTCAATATACCTTCGCGTGCTTTCATCGTCCCGGAAGGAGACTTCCTCGTTTTTTAATTCCGGGTCGTCAAAATCCGTTTCGCCTACCCGCAGGGTTCCGCCGTAGCGAATGTATTCGTCCACATCTTTGGTTCCCAGCAATCTGGAGTGTTCTGCATAGGGAATCCAGGTCGTATGGACGGTATACGTTCTGTCGTAGAGCTCCTCATGATTGGCAAACCAGAAACCCAGGGAATCCGTTCCGGAGAGAACGATTTTCATTCCTGCGGCGGCATAGATATCAGAGAGGAAGGATGCGGTATCCACAAAATCGGAAATCAAGGTCACCTCGTCCAAAAACACATAGCGATAGCCTGCATCCCGGAGTTTTTGCAAATCCCGGTCCAGCATATTCATGGTCTGGCCTTTCCTGGCTTTTATATACACGGCCTTTGAAAAGGATTCCCGGTCCATCTTTTGAATGACTTGCAGAAGCATGGTCGTTTTTCCGGTTCTGCGGAGGCCGTAGACTACGCAAATGCGGGGGGTGACCTTTCCGAAGAGGTAAGCCCGGATATCCCGACAGCCTGCTCTTTCTTCCCAAGCGCGGGTATAGGAAGATAAGTCCCTGAGTTCGGAGCCGTATATGGCGTGGAGCTCCAAATCCGGTTTTTCCGTTTTGAAAGAAAGTCCGGAAATTTCTTCTTTCAATTGACTTTCCAGCTCCTTGCGCCGATGAATGGAATAGGCAGTCTTTTCATATTCGGAATCTTTGATATATTGGCTTTTGATCTTTCCCGATTCCTTCCACTGCCTGTAATAGCGTGTTTTACCCTGAATCGTTTTTTTGGAAATATACCCGGTCGGGAGGGTGGAGATTTCTTTTTTCAATTCTTGAATCTTGTCCATTTTCATCGCCTTTTCGTATATTATTTCATAACCCATTATAACCTACTATAACCTACTGTCAAGAAAAAAGTAGGTTATTTTTGCATAAAGATAACCAAAGGCTGCACTTCACTTAGTGTGCCGGTAGTTATGATTATTCCTTGGGCTTCTCCCAAAAGCTTAAAAAAGATTTGTGGTGGTGCGGTTTCGCACCACCACTTTTCTTTTTGGCAAAATCTTAAAAAATTTTTTCATTTTTTTGGACAAAACGCAAATTAACTGACCAAGTACATAGTAGAGGGTACTTTTAATGAACCTCAAAAAATGCGGGGAATGGTTATATTTTGGCCCTCTGC
>JAZUFG010000003.1:0-3117 GCA_045640565.1 Oscillospiraceae bacterium
TGCCCTTTTACCATATCCGCTTCCTCCGTGCATTCCTTTGCATAATACATCTGCACCGGTGAAATAAAGGTGTAAGTCGTTACCTGCAGGATCTGCGCAAGATAGATTGCCGTGACGGACTTTGCCATGATGAACAGCACCGCCTTCAGGCAATAGGACAGGCCAGCCACCAGAAAGACTTTATATGAACCGATTTTTTTGTGGACCGATGCGAAACGCGCCAGAGCCGGTGCCTCCGCCACTGTGGCCACGCACAGTGCAATGCCCACACCGGAGCTGTCGCCGCCCAGGCGGCCGAGGATCTGAATCAGATAATTCTCCGTCATCACATGGAAGAAGGCAAGCAGCAGCACACCGATCAGCGAGATGCAGTACCATTTGTATTTCACAAAAAAGCTGAGAAGCGACGATGTTTCTCCGGAGTCGCTGTGGCGCTCGGAAACGGAATCGTCCCGCGGCATCAGCAGCAGAGACCCCAGGTAAAGCGCCATCAGCGTAATAGAAATGATTGGCATCCAGTCCGCGCCGAAGTCTTCCATAATATAGCCCATACTGAGAGAAAGCACCGCATAGGACGCCGAACCCACTGCCCTGGCAAGGCCGTAATTGATCGTCCAGCCGCGGTCAGTATAGTAAACATTCTCCGCATTCTGCATCGGGATCTGCATATCCAAGCTGGTAGCGGTAACAACATACAGCGCAGAAAACAGCCACACCGGCAATGACACGAAACGGATGCAGGCAAAGCACATGAAGGAAATTAAAATCAGTGTTGTCATTACAACCGGAATAATATTCCGCTTTGCCCGGTCTGCCGCCCCTGCAACAACAGGCTGCAGCAGAAATGACAGCAGATTTGCCGTAAACAGGATGCGTCCCGTCTGCGCCGCAGTAAAACCTTTTGAGAGTAAATAAGTTGCCGCGAATGACACAACACCGCAGCAAGCCGCCCAATAGACCAGATGCTGAAGGGAATACTTCAGCGTAAGATTTTTGGCTTTCACTTTTTTCGTCACTTTCATCATATTTTTCAGGGAATAATAGAAACAGGCGCTGTTTAAAGTGCTCCCCTTGTCAAGGACAATTTTGATTAGGTAAGGGATAAAACTGGACAATTTGAGGTATACTCTCCCTGCTCGGACGGAGGATACGGCAACGCTGAGGAGCGCCGATTCGAGTCACGGGAGGGCGGCACAGAAGTGTCGTCCTTTTGCTGCCCTTCTGTGCACAAAGCGTTAAACCTCGGGGTCTGGGGCAGAGCCCCAGGAGATGGGTTTCTGGTACACAGGCAGCGGGTAGATCCCGGTCTGGAGATATACATAGTATTCCTTGGGAGTCAGCTTGAGTAGATCCCATTGACCGCGGTCATTGTTGTAATAGTCCATCCAGTCGTCGACCCGTGCGACTACTTCTTCAAAAGTGATACAGATTGCAATCAGGTCAGAGATTTCATCCTTCATGTGTCCGAAAAAACTCTCCTGCGGAGAATTGTCCCAGCAGTTGCCCCTGCGGGACATGGACTGGACGAACTCAGCGTCCTTCAGCTTCTGGATAAAGGCGTAGCTGGTATAATGGCAGCCCTGGTCGCTGTGGACAATCGTTTCGTTATCCAAAGTGCTGCCGTGCTCGATGATGAGCTTGTCGGTGGTTTCCAGGACGAAATCCACTTTTAAGCTTAAGCTCACACGGTAAGACAGAACCTCATGTGTGAAAGCGTCCAGAATCGTGGAAAGGTAGCACTTGCCGTTCTTGAAGAACAGGTAAGTGATGTCGGTCAGCAGCACTTTACGGGGAGCGCGCCTGAACTCACGGTTGACCACGTTCGCTGCAATCGTGCTTGTCTGTATTTCCCGTGCTATCCGGCGATAGGGATTCGCCCTGCGAATTTGACAGAAGAGCCCATACTTGCGCATCAGTCTGCGGATCTTCTTCACATTCATGATGATTCCGGGATAGTGAAGAAGCCTCATGTGGATGCCTCTTGCACCTTTGTCGTAGCCGCGAAATTTATATGCTTCCAGAATCAGGTCAAAGTCCTTTCTGTCGGCATCTTCACGGATCTTACGGGTATTTTCGGATGCGCACCAGTTGTAGTAACCCGATCTGGAAACCCCGGCAATTTCGCACATCTTGCTGATCTTGAGGAGATTGTTGTCCCGCAATGTAGCTTCACGGATCAAGGCAAATTTCACTTCCGGTGCTGCTTGGATTCCCATAACTTCTGCGCCTCCAAATCTGCCGTGCGAATTTTTTTTAGAAATTCCACCTCCTGCCGTGTATATGCCAGCTCGTGTTCAAGCTGTTCAACTCGGTTCACAAGTGTCTGCTCTTTGGTTCCCTTGGCAGGTTTGCGACTATTTTGTGTGCGGAGATCTGCAAAACCTCCTTCACGGTCGGCATCTCGCCGCAGCTTATGTGCGATGCCATGAACACGAGAATCTCCAAGAACATCCGTGTCTATCCCGTGTTCTTCGAGGATCGTGCGCATAGACTTGCCGTTCATCAGCTGGTCATATGCAAGACGCTTAAATTCAGGCGTGAAGCGGATTCGTCCGGAGACGATACTCGCAACATACGGATTGCTGCGGAGTTCCGAAATCTCTTCTGCGTTGAGTGGTTTCTCGGCCATAGTGTTCTTCCTTTCAGCCCTGACGATTCTGAGCACTATTATACCAGAAACATACCGCCGCAGAAATATCCGCAAATAGGATTTTGCAGAAAACTGGTTCTGTCCTCAGTTTGAGTTTCCCGCAAGATCTCCATTTGGAACTTGAATGTCCACGACTTGGGGTTTCGCAGAAAGCCTATTGTCCACAACTTGGGGACGCTGCCGTTTGGCGGCTGTCCATTGTTCGGGGATGTCGCTTCTGCCTTTCCAAAGCCGGTGTCCATTCTTCGGGGTACAGTTTAGATTGAGGATGCTATTGATCAGAAGTTTATTGATATATCCAATAGGAATGCCTCCTTTAATAACATGAGTACAGATGAACAGTTAGCAGAGATTGCTAACTTGATTGAGAACATGCTGAAAAAGGATGGAAAATTTATTTCTCTTGATTATTCAAAAACATGTTTTGATTATATTACAGAAGATAATATTACAAGCTACAGGAAAAA
>JAZUFG010000004.1:0-2108 GCA_045640565.1 Oscillospiraceae bacterium
ACTCCGCAAGCTTTATGTACTCGGCGTCTGCGGTATCGGTAAACAGCGTCCTTTGCGTTTTTACCCCGTTTTCCGCAAGGCAGATCTCGAGTATGCACAGATAGATGCCCATATCGATGGGGTTAAAGTACTCCGCGTTGACTATCGACATGATACCTATACGGCGGTTTGGCTTGTGCCTGAACACAGTCAGACTGCCGTTTTCGTTTTTCACGAACCAGGGCTGGGAATTGCAGGCGCTGGGCGCGAAGAGGGCAAGCTCTGAAACCCCGGGAATCTGCTCTCCCTGCCAGATCTCTTCCGCAGACAGCCTCTTGCTTCGGAGCAGCTCCTTCCGGAACTTTTCCGGGCTGTCCACCTTGGCGATCAGGATCATGATGCCGAAGGGAAGATCCTGATAGCTCTCCTCCTCCGGTTTTCCGAGACCAAACCAAAGGGAGCCGATATTTTGGGACACCAGCCAGAGATCCAACTGCTCCCCGATATAGCCCAGGTTCATCAGGTAATTCTCTTTTCTCTCGCTGTAGATTTCTATGGCATATTCCGCGCCCCGGCCCAAGCCTTTTTCATTTGCAGGCCGGAAGCGTATCGCCGTTTTGATGTCCGGACAGAGGGGGATGATCTTTTCATAGGCCGACCGAATCTGCCGGAGATCTTCCTCCGTCAGTTTCTCCTCCCCGATGTTCCGAAAGAGATGAAAGGATTTCCTTTTGAATATCATATCGTACACGGCCATTTTCCTCCCTATGCCTTTTCCGATTTTTCTTGATTGCATCATAGCAGAAAAATGCTCCGATGAAAAGGAGATTCTTGACAAAAGCAAAAGAAAAGATTACAATGATCCCAACGATTTTGAAAGAAAGGCGGCCCGACAGATGAAAGTCCTGCGAATGCGCTTTGTTATGATGATGCCGAATACCGTCTTTGGTCACTTTCAGAATCGCTGAGATCTGAAATTGTTTGCCGAAGGCGGTTATGGTCGTTTCCATAACCGCCTTTTTTTCGGAAACAAAAACAGGAAAATCAAGAGAATTTTATATCTTTTAGGAGGATACGATCATGGCAGAGCAAGGCATCGGCACAAAATGCGTACAGGCAGGCTATACCCCCGGAAACGGCGAGCCCCGGCAGATCCCCATCATCCAGAGCACTACCTTCAAATATGCCACCAGCGCAGACATGGGAAAACTCTTTGACCTGGAAGCAGACGGCTATTTCTATACCCGCCTCCAGAATCCCACCAATGACATGGTCGCGGCAAAGATTGCCGCTTTGGAAGGCGGCACCGCTGCCATGCTGACCTCTTCCGGACAGGCGGCAAATTTCTATTCCGTCTTCAATATTGCATCCTGCGGGGACCATATTGTCAGTTCCACCAGCATTTACGGCGGTACCTTCAACCTCTTCTCCGTTACCATGAAGCGAATGGGCATTGAATTCACCTTTGTCTCCCCCGACTGCAGCGAGGAAGAACTGAATGCCGCTTTCCGCCCCAACACAAAGGCCGTTTTCGGTGAAACCATTGCCAATCCCGCCCTGACTGTTCTGGATATTGAAAAGTTTGCAAATGCTGCCCACGCGCACGGTGTTCCCCTCATCATTGACAACACCTTTGCAACCCCCATCAACTGCCGGCCCTTTGAGTGGGGCGCAGACATTGTTACCCATTCCACCACCAAGTATATTGACGGCCACGGAACCGGCGTTGGCGGCTGCATTGTGGACAGCGGCAAATTTGACTGGACGAAATATCCGGACCGCTTCCCCGGCCTCTGCACTCCGGACGAAAGCTACCACGGCGTTACCTATACGGAACGCTTCGGCCTTGCCGGCGCCTTCATCACCAAATGCACGGCCCAGCTCATGCGTGATTTCGGCTCCATCCAGTCCCCTCAGAATGCTTTCTATCTCAACCTGGGCCTGGAAAGCCTGCATGTCCGCATGAAGCGCCACTGCGAAAACGGACTGGCCGTTGCGGAATATCTCAAAAATCATCCGAAGGTATCCTGGGTCACCTATCCCAGCCTCCCCGGTGACAAATATTACGCTTTGTCCCAAAAATACCTGCCCAACGGTTCCTGCGGTGTTGTCAGCTTCGGCGTAAAGGG
>JAZUFG010000005.1:0-29732 GCA_045640565.1 Oscillospiraceae bacterium
CCTCCGACTTTTCTCCGGTATCAATCCCAGTCCATATGCTATCGGCGAACCGTAACGCCAGAGTTCCATACAGAATCCTACCGCATGAACCAAATCCCGGTATTTCGTTGTACAGGAGGAAATAACGATACCGAAACCAACCGCAAGCATCATCATTTGGAGAATAACAAGCGGAATGAGCAACAGCGCCGGTGTAACCTGTATCACGCCCATGCCCATGCCCAGATAAGGGTCAATGGATAATTGATAATTGACAATTGATAATAAAAAGCTGCTGAGAAAATCATTTTACATAGATCATCTGACCCTGATGCTCCGGCGGAGGGGAAAGGCTGCGGCAAGGTGCGGGTCCCCATCATCCCGGGGCCGCGAGTGCCGCGAAAAGAGCTGCTGACCCCAATGCGAAGGCTTCGGCCTTCGCGGAGGGGGAAGATTTTGAAAAGGAGGGAAAGAAAATGAAAGAAATGATCCTTTATCGCTGCGAAATCTGCGGAAATCTCATCTGCATGGTGGAAAACTCCGGGGTCGTGCCGATTTGCTGCGGGAAGAAAATGACGGCCTTCACCGCCAACAGCGTGGATGCGACCGTGGAAAAGCATGTTCCCGTTCTGGTTCGTGACGGCGAGGGCGCCCATGTTTTCGTGGGCAAAACGCCCCACCCCATGACGGAGGAGCACCGCATCAGCCATATCTTCCTGCTGACGAGCAAGGGGCTTTATATGCGCTTCCTGAAGAGCAGCGAAGCACCTGAGGTGTGCTTTCGGCTCTGCCCGGGGGAAGAGATCCTGACCGCCTATGCCCTCTGCAACATCCATGGGCTATGGAAGAGCTGAAAGCTTCAAAGGCGCCATGACATATAAAACGGGACAGACTGACAAGTCTGCCCCGTTGTTATTCTTACGGAAAATAGAACTGTGCTCTCCTGAGCCGCTTTACAGTTCCGGAGTTTCTGTTTCTTTTTCGCCGGATCCTTCGCCTTCGCCGCCACCGATTTCACCGGTTTCGGTTTCGCCTTCTCCGGTGCCTTCGCCTTCGCCTTCACCGGTGCCTTCATCTTCGCCGGTTCCTTCACCTTCACCGGGCTCGGTGGGATCCTCTGTTCCCCAATTAATAGTGCCATCTTCATTTATTGAGGCATTGGGGTGTTCCTCAACAAACTTCATAGATGCGCGGCCGGCCCATTCCAGGAAGGCTTGCTCGCTGCCGAAGGACTGCATGTAAGCCAAAATTTCCGAATCCGAAAGAGCAAGATACTCTTCCAGCTTTAATTCCTTGGGCTTTTGGGAAGACCCGGAGCCACTGCCGGAACCGCTCCCGGAACCGCCGGAGGACCTGCCGGAGCCGCCGGAGGATTTCTTCTTTGCTTCTTCCTCTTTTTTCTTCTTTTCTTCCTCTTCCTTCTTCTTTTTAGCCTCTTCTTCCTTCTTTTTCGCTTCTTCAGCTTTCTTCTTGGCCTCTTCTTTTGCCTTCTTCTCGGCCTCTTCTTTGGCTTTCTTTTCTGCTTCTTCCTGAGCCTTCTTCTCAGCCTCTTCTTGAGCCTTCTTCTCAGCTTCTTCCTGAGCCTTCTTTTGGGCCTCTTCTTCTGCCTTCTTGGTTTCAGCTGCTTCCATCTGCATGGCAACTTCTCTTGCTCTTGCCTCTTCTTCAGCTTTCTGAGCAGCTCTCTTTCGATCGCCGCCGAAGAAAAGGATGATCTCCAAGGCCAATAGCAGGGCCAAAACCGTAATAATAATCAAAAGAGTCTTTGTTTTTTTCGGCATGGGTTCGTCCTCCAAAGGAATGTGATTATAAATGGAATGCATTACATTCGGATTGTAACAGATGAACAGGAAAAAGGCAAGCAGCTAAAAGCGATTGATAACGGGTAATCAATTCCCGCCAGACAAAAAAGAAATTAGACTTTTTCAAAGAAGGTATCCGGGTGTTTCGGATCAAAAACCTCGTTGCAGGTCATGACCGTGACCAGGTTTTCCGTCTCGCTCAGATTGATGATATTATGGGTCCAGCCGGGGATCATGTGGACAGCCTCGATCTTCTCGCCGCTGACCTCAAATTCCACAGTCTCGCCCGTGCTGATATTCCGCTCCTGAATGAGCCCATGGCCCTGGACCACAATGAAAAGCTCCCATTTGGAGTTATGCCAGTGCTGACCCTTGGTGATGCCCGACCTGGAGATATTGATGCTGACCTGGCCGCAATCCTCCGTGTGGAGAAGCTCGGTGAAGGAGCCTCGGTCATCCACATTCATCTTGAAGGGATATTTGAATTTTTCCTTGGGGAGGTAGCTGAGATAGAGGGAATAGAGCTTTTTAGCAAAGCTGCCCTCGGGCATTTTGGGCATCATGAGGCTTTCGGGCTGGGCCTTGAACTTCTGCAGAAGGCAGACGATCTCGCCCAGGGTGACCCTGTGCGTGACGGGAACGCAGCAATAGCGGCCTTCTGCCCTGAGGACCGTATCCACGCCTTCAAACTCGCAGCGGCCCTCCTTGCCCTCCAGCAGGTCAAACATGCCCTCCACCAGGTCGTCGATATAAAGGAGCTCCAACTCCACAGAGGGGTCGTTCACATGATAGGGCTGATCGTTGGCCACGGCCCAGCAGAAGGTGGAAACGGCGGAGTTATAGTTAGGGCGGGAATGGCCCATGAGATTGGGGAAACGATAGACTGCCACCTTGGCGCCGGTCTCCTTGCCGTAGGCGAAGAAGAGCTCCTCCCCTGCCTTTTTGCTCCTTCCGTATTCGGAATTGCCGAAACGCCCGGCCAAAGTGGCCTGAATGGAAGAGGAAAGCATGAGGGCGGCCTTGTTCTGATGCTTTTTCAGAGCGTTCAGAAGGTCAGAGGCAAAGCCGAAGTTGCCCTTCATGAAGTCCTCCGCCTTCTCCGGACGGTTGACTCCCGCCAGGTTGAAGACGAAATCGCAGTCTGCGCAGAAGCGGTCCAGCTCCTCCGGCGTATTGTCAAGATCGTACTCGTAGATCTCCTCGATCCGGAGATTGGGACGGGTGCGATTTTTGTTGTCCCGGATATTTTTCAAATTATTGCAGAGGGCGGTTCCCACCATGCCCTTTGCGCCGGTGACTAAAATTTTCATTTTGCGCCCTTTCTCCAGACCATCTTATTGACCACATTGACATAGCCCTGGATGATGCGGATGACCTTCATGGACACATTTTCATCGGTATAGTCCGGGCAGGGCTTGCCCAGGACGCCTTCCCGCTTCATACGGATGGCCATTTCTGTGGCCTGGAGGAGTTCCTTCGTGGAGATACCGGCAAGGATGAAATCCCCGGCCTCCAGCGCCTCGGGACGCTCGGTAGAGGTGCGGATGCATACCGCGGCGATAGGATGGCCGATGGAGAGATAGAAGGAACTCTCCTCGGGCAGGGTACCGGAGTCGCTGACGATGGCCAGAGCGTTCATCTGCAGCTTGTTATAGTCATTGAAGCCCAGAGGCTCGCTGACGCGCACCCGAGAGTCCAGCCGGAAGCCGGAGGCCTCCAGACGCTTCCTGGAACGGGGATGGCAGGAATAGAGGATGGGCATATCGTATTTCTCTGCCAGGGCGTTGATGGCCGTGAAGAGGGAGATAAAGTTTTCCTCGGTGTCGATATTCTCTTCCCGGTGGGCAGAGAGAAGAATGTATTTGTCAGCTTCCAAGCCCAGGCGGGTCAGGACATCGCTCTTCTCAATTTTTGCCAAATTGCCGCGAAGGACCTCCGCCATGGGGGATCCGGTGACATAGGTGCGCTCCTTGGGCAGGCCCGTATCCGCCAGATATTTGCGGGCAAACTCGGAATAGGCCAAGTTCACATCGGAAATGACATCCACCATTCGGCGGTTGGTCTCCTCGGGCAGGCACTCATCCTTGCAGCGATTTCCCGCTTCCATGTGGAACAGAGGAATATGCAAACGCTTGGCGGAAATGGCAGAGAGACAGGAATTGGTGTCCCCCAGGACCAGATATGCATCCGGCTTGAGCTCGGAGAGGAGTTCGTAGGAACGGCCTAAAATATTCCCGCAGGTAACGCCCAGATTATCCCCTACCACGGGGACCAGGATATCCGGGCCGAATTCGCCTTCGTTATTGGTGAGCTCAAAATCCTCCCAGAAGACGGTGGAAAGCTGCTTGTCCCAGTTCTGGTTATAGTAGATCACACAGGTATCGAAATAGTCCCGGCAGCGCTTGATGACGGCAGCAAGGCGGATGATTTCCGGGCGGGTGCCAAGTCCGATGCAGATCTTGATCTTTCCGTTTTCTTTCCAGGTAAACATGACGCTTCCTCCTTACTTGGCCTCTTTGGCAAGCTCTTCCTTGATATAGTCCAGGGAGGCGATCTTCTCCACGGTTTCCTTCAGGGAGAGCATTCTGGTATTATTGCTGTTAAACTCCGTGAGGGTGTTCCGCTTTTTATTGCCCTCCACAAAGAACTGATCGTAATTCAGGCTGCGGTTATCTGCTGGGACTCGGTAGAAATCCCCCATATCTACGGCTTTGGCGCATTCCTCATTGGTCAGGAGGGTTTCGTACATCTTCTCGCCGTGGCGAATGCCGATGACCTTGATTTCCTCCTTTTTGCCGCCGAAGAGCTCACAGACTGCCTCTGCCTGGGTCTTGATGCTGGTGGCAGGGGCCTTGAGGATGAAGAGGTCGCCGTTCTCGCCATTCTGGAAGGCGAAAAGGACCAGGTCCACGGCCTCATCCAGGGACATGATAAAGCGAGTCATCTTGGGCTCGGTGATGGTGATGGGGTTGCCCTGGCGGATCTGGTCGATCCAAAGGGGGATAACAGAGCCCCGGGAGCACATCACGTTGCCATAGCGGGTGCAGCAGATGCGGGTCTTTCCGGAGCTGCGGGATTTGGCGATAGCCACCTTCTCCTCCAGAGCCTTGGAGATGCCCATGGCATTGATGGGATAGGCCGCCTTATCCGTGGAGAGGCAGATGACGCACTGCACGCCTGCATCAATAGCAGCATTGAGGACATTTTCCGTGCCGATGACATTGGTGCGGACAGCCTCCATGGGGAAGAACTCGCAGGAAGGGACCTGCTTCAGGGCAGCGGCGTGGAAAACATAGTCAACGTCGGTCATAACGCCCCGGCAGGACTCGGGAGAGCGCACATCCCCGATGTAGAACTTGACCTTGGCAGCGTGCTCAGGGTATTTAACCTGGAGCTCATGGCGAAGGTCATCCTGTTTCTTTTCATCCCGGGAGAAAATGCGGATCTCCGCCAGGTCGGACTTGATAAAGCGGCGCAGCACTGCCCCGCCGAAGGAGCCTGTGCCCCCGGTGATGAGCAGGACCTTATCCTTCAAAACCGTGGTGGTGCGGGAGGCATATTCCTCCAGGAGCTCCTTGACCCGCTGGAGCTTCAGCTGGTCAGCCTTGTCCTCGTCCTTTTCATAGCTGACAAAGGTCCGAAGGGACATATGGGCCACATTGGCAGCCTCGCTCTGAGTGAGCTTGCATTTATTGCGTAAATCCAAAAGTGTCATAATTTTCCTCCCGTAGAGTGATTTTCTTCATTATAGCAAGAATTTAAGGAAATGCAATGGTTGCATAAAATAAAATTATTTTATCATTATTTTGTGTTAATATTTAAAATGCTATGCAAATATTGCATCAAGTAGAAAAATCCCGGTGAATTTCTTCACCGGGAGAAAAGAATTCCACTACTATGCAAACTGCTTTCTCTGCTTCAGATAGAACACAGCGCCGAGGACAGATGTCATATTTTATTGAGGATTTGTATTAATATCATCATGAGACAGTTTGCTTTCATTATCTTTTGAATTTGAATCATTTAAATCCTTTTTAATCTGGGAGGAACTGATTTCCGGAGTTCTCGGCAAGTATACCACTTCTACTCCCTCTTCTTTCAAAAAATCAAACTTTCCTTTCCAATCGTCTCCCATCACAAATGTATCAATGTGATACTCATGCATATCGCTTCGCTTCTGCTGCCAGCATGTTTCTGGCACTACTAAATCAACATATCTTACTGCCTCAAGCAACTGTTTTCTTTGCTCATATGAAAAATATGTTTTTTTATGTTTCTCATTCCAATTAAACTCGTCCGTTGAAACAACAACAATTAGATAATCCCCTAGCGCTTTTGCTCTTTGAAGTAGGTTAATATGCCCATAATGCAGCAAATCAAATGTTCCATATGTAATGATTCTTTTCATACTTAGTAATCTCCTCGCTTAACCGTTATTATCATATCACTGTTTAGAAAACCCATCTTTCCAAAACACATCATATCCATGGTGAGAGTACCTTTTCTCTTCCGGAGGTAAACACATATAGTCTCCGTAGACATTTTTCAGCCATTCATCATATCCAATGGGAACAGACAGTTTATACCCTTCAAAGTTCATTTCGATAGCAGAAGCAAAGCAGCAAAAACGTGAAACTTCCTTCCATCCCCAAGCGCCATATAAATTGGCTACCCATTCAGTCTTTTCTTCTGAAATAAACTTTGATAACCTTTTTTCCTTTAATATTGCCAAATAACGATATGGAAATGGGCAAATAAATCTTGCAAGTACTATAAGCACATTTTTCCAAATTGCTCTGTTATGCGATAAATATAGTGACTTCGCCTCTATACATTTTTCCCAAAAAGGAATTCTCCTGTAAATAGTCCGAATATTATCATGTGCCTCATTTGAAATAAAATCCAATGGGAAAACATCAATGTTTACGCCAATAGATGGTACTCCTCGAATATGTTCTCTGAGAATCGTTCTATTGTCCACAACTTTTGCATATGGAAGATAAAACTTGTCATCGCTCTTTCTTGAGACAATTGAGTACACGCCACTTTTATTTGAATTAAATACCGCGAGAAAACGCTCATAATCCTCTCTCAACATGAAGATATCAATATCATCGTCCCACGGAATAAAACCCTTGTGCCGAATCGCTCCAATCAAGCATCCGCCAGCCAGGAAATATGTTATACCATTTTCCTTACAAAATGAATCAACATATAGCATCTCTTCGAGCAATAACTTTTTCTGCTCTTGTACGGAAATTTCACGTCCAAGCATTCTATCTTTTTTTCTCACAATAAACCTCTCTATAAAAAAACTTATTTATAAAACAGCTACGAGTTAAGCAACATGAATCCTATCTTCATTATTGTTTAAGTTCCCAATTAAAGGACCCGAAAGTGCCAACACATTTCCATATAACCTGAAAAGATTGCTTTCCTGCCACTGAAGAAGTCCAAAAGTTTCCCCTATTCGGGCACAGCAGAAATCGCCAAACGGGGATGCGGAAAAAATCTTTATGACTTTAAACTTAAAGCGAACCGGTAGGGAACAACTCCACCGTTATTATGCAGCAAATAGCGAATACAAATTGCCGTTCCTAGTCCTAAAAAAGCGAAAAAAACCACATTTCGCCATTTCTTTGTTCTGCTACAAGAAATAACATAAGGAATAGACAAAACTGACTCAAGATAAAAATAGGTTCCCATCCTAGCAAACATGATGTTTATGCCAGCTAAGAGAGACATCACTGCGGAGAAAATAGCGCAACAATAAAACAAATTGCGATTAATAGCAAACTGATCTGACTCTTTACGGCCATAATAATAAAGAAGGCCTAAAAAAGTCATCAGCTGCATAATCAAATCGCTATACGCAGATCCCGCAGATGCATCAATATATGTGGCATATTGGGGTAAAGCCCTCAACACCAATGCTGTAATTGGCTTGGCAAAAACGACGAATACTCCGGAAACAATCAATATAATGAGAATATTTTTTTTCGTGAACTTAATCCAATTAACAGCATACAAAAGGACACATAAACACGCCGAAGTATGGAATAAAGCTGCAACTGCAACTGCAACGCAATATTTTACTAGTTTCTTCTCCGAAATATATTTATTAGCTGCCCAAAAAACAATCGCAGCAGCCATATACTGCCGCATTATATTCATTGATGCAAAGAAAAAATAAAGCAACACAAAGAGTGTAAGACTGAAAATAGGATTCTTTGACTCTCTTTTTACGGTTACTGCCACTGGTAGGACGATAGCGGCTGAAGCCAAGCAGAAAAAGACAATATATGGAGAAAAGGTGCTGGCAACTATCCACATGAAGCATACATATCCAAATTCAAAATGATTGCCCACTGAATGGCCGCCCCTTAACGCTCCATATAGGTTTTTATAAGCTTCAAAATCAGTTCCGACATAATACCGAAAACCGGCTAGAAAAATCAGTATGATACATATGCCCCAAAAAGTATAAAAACCAGCTTTTGAATGGTCAAACCATTCAAAGAAATAGGAAAAGCAAGAGCCTATGATTAATATCAATATTAAAACAACATATAAAGCCATAACATACCCACCAAAAATTATTCTTTATCAAAACCCACTCTGCTTTTGCAACTGAGAAAGCGATAAACAAAACCGCATTTCCTTAAAGGTCGGAGAAAGTTTCTTTCTGCAACCAAGCTAATAATCTTATTATTTGAGTCGGATTCTTCTCGTTTTTACCTATTTCCGTACATCTCTTCGTAGTACTTCATGTATTCTCCGGAGGTGCATTCTGCCATCCAGTCCATATGGTTTTTGTACCAGTCAATGGTCAGCTTGATGCCATCCTTGAACATAGTGGTGGGAGCCCAGCCTAGCTCTGCCATGGCCTTGGAGGGGTCGATGGCGTAGCGCTGGTCGTGACCCTTCCGATCTGCCACATAGGTGATGAGGCTTTCGGGTTTGCCCAGTTCAGCGAGGATGATCTTCACGATTTCGATATTGGCCTTTTCGTTGTGGCCGCCCAGGTTGTAGACCTCGCCCACCTTGCCCTTTTCCAGCACGGCCAGGATGCCGTAGCAATGGTCCTTGACATAGAGCCAATCCCGCACATTCAGGCCTTCGCCATAGACGGGCAGAGCCTTATCCTGAGAAGCGTTGTTGATCATAAGGGGGATCAGCTTTTCCGGGAACTGGTAGGGGCCGTAGTTATTGGAGCAGCGGGAGATGGTAACGGGGAGGCCGTAGGTCCGATGATAGGCCAGAGCCAGCAGGTCCGCAGAGGCCTTGGAGGTGGAATAGGGTGAGGAAGTATGGATGGGCGTATCCTCATGGAAGAAGAGGTCCGGCCGGTCCAGGGGCAGGTCCCCATAGACTTCGTCCGTGCCCACCTGGTGGAAACGCTCCACGCCGTACTTGCGGCAGGCGTCCATCATGACTTGGGTGCCCAGAATATTGGTCTCCAGGAAGATGCCGGGGTTCTCAATGCTGCGGTCCACATGGCTCTCTGCCGCAAAGTTCACCACGATATCCGGATGCTCCGCCTCAAAGATGGCAAAAATGCCGTCCCGATTGCGGATGTCTTCCTTATAAAACTTGAAATTGGGATTCTCCAGGGCTTTGTTCAGCGTATGGATATTGGCGGCATAGGTCAGGGCGTCCACGCAGACCACCCGCCATTCGGGCCGCTCCTCCAGAAGCATATAAACAAAGTTGGACCCGATAAATCCGGCACCGCCGGTGACAAGAACCGTTTTTTTCATATCAATCTTCCTTACAGATGTCCAATAAATACTGACCGTAATCCGTCATCTTGAGACTTTCGCCGATGGCGCGCAGCTGTTCCGTCGTAATAAAGCCTCTCCTCCAGGCGATCTCCTCAATGCAGGAGACATAGAAGCCTTGGCGGTCCTGAACAGCCTCCACAAATTCCGCAGCCTTCAGCATACCCTCGGGAGTTCCGGTATCCAGCCAGGCAAAGCCCCTTTCAAAGAGCTTGACCTTCAGCTCACCCATGGCCAGATAAGCGTTATTCACGGCGGTGATTTCAATTTCTCCTCTTGCGGAAGGCTTGACATTCTTGGCGATCTCCACCACCCGGTTGTCATAGAAATAAAGGCCCGGAACCGCATAGTTGGACTTGGGCTTTGCCGGTTTTTCCTCAATACCGATCACATTTCTATCTTTATCGAACTCCACGACACCAAAGGCCGTGGGATTTTTGACAGGATAGCCGAAAATCGTGGCGCCCTTGTTCTCTGCAATTGCCTTCCGCAGAAGGCTGGTCATGGAAGCGCCGTAGAAAACGTTATCTCCAAGCACCAAACAAACGGAATCGCCCCCGATAAATTCCTCTCCGAGAATGAAGGCATCTGCCAGACCTCGGGGCGTTTCCTGAACCTTATAGCTCAAACGAACACCGATTTGACTGCCATCTCCAAGAAGCTTTTCATATACCGGCGTATCCTCCGGGGTAGAGATGATCAAAATCTCCCGGATACTCGCCAACAGGAGCATGGAAAGAGGATAATAAATCAGGGGTTTATCATAAATGGGCAGAAGCTGCTTGGAAACAGCCTTTGTCATGGGATAGAGGCGCGTTCCCTTCCCGCCGGCAAGAATAATACCTTTCATAAAACTTCTCCTTTGCAAGCGTTATTCAAAAACAATTATCCATTCATCCACGAACCGAATACGCATACTTTCTCTCCCCATTGTACTATGTCTGATTCTGTTCCTCAATGTTAACTGAATTATTACAGCGTAAGCCCGTAGAAAAATTGCAAATTACAAATATGTGCGGCATTATTTCGTAATAAAAGCGAGTGGTTATTCCTTTCATTTTCTCTTTGTCTTATTCCGAAACATCAAGTAAATGAATTGGCACGCCATCGCACCTGCAATAGTATAACAAATAATTGAAAGCCAATACAGCTCATCTAAAGCTGCAAATCCCATTGCTAATAATGCGCTAAATATAACTAGTTTCATTCTCCACCTCCAAAAAACGAAGATGAAAACTTACTCTATTAAACCTCTCCTGTACTGTTCCTTTAAATAATTGAAATCGGTATATCGTATTATCATATCGTTTCCATTATCATCTATTACATTGACCAAGCGATTAATTTTCTCAATTTTCTTGCAGAATTCATCACAATTATCAGCCACTACACCTATAACTCCTACAGGCCGATGGATTGGGAACTCTTCGCCAACTTGATGTGTAGAGTAAAATGTCACCCCGGGGATCTTTGTGATTTCTTCTATTCCGTTTATGGCAGCAATTTTCCCTGCTCGGCATGTCCATAAAGAATATCCCGCACCGCATTTCGTATACTCACTTTCCTGCCGATTCGGCAGCATAGCCGGTGTGAGAGCAATTCCTCTTGCATAGTCAGTCATCCACTTTATAGTATCAAATCCAAAAATCTCAGGGTAAGTCACATAGGGTAGGTCGCCTGCAAGCCGATATCCCATTTCAATGACATAAAAATTTCCATCATCATCAAGCATTTCCTGGACCCAAACCGTTCCTTCTTTACAGCCAACTGCACGCAAGAGTTCTTCCACCTTTGGATTAATGGTCTCATTGAACTGCTTAACTTTATCCGTTATCGTCGTAGTAAGAGAATAGAGATTTTTAAGCTCTCCAGGCTGGGCTTCCATAGCATTTAGACAAATCTGGCGAATCTCTCCATTTGCTAATGCGTAATAACTCCACCATTCTCTCCCATGGAGCATTCTTTCCACTATTATCTTCGGATTCTTGGAAACACTTTTCGCGTATCGGTAGGCAGCTATAAGTTCTTCCTCATTATAACAATAAGAAATTCCCCTATTTCCGCTCATATCTACTGGCTTAACCACAACGGGGTACACAATTTCTTTTAATTCTTCTTCCAGTAAAGCATCGGATAGTGAGTAATCCTTTGCAACAGGGACTCCAATCTCCCGGCATAATTTCTTGAAATCTGCTTTGTCTCGGGAAAAATGCCATGCTTCTGGTGTGCAATACGATGGGAGCCCTAACCTCTTGCAAAGATCCATCGCCATTTCCAGATTAAATTCACTGACGCCGCAAATAATTGATGTAATCTTCTCTTCTCGGCATTTCTGCTCAAGAACATCTAAATCTCCCGTATTGATCATCCAATACTCGTCTGAAATCATCTTGGCTGTTGATTTCTCCGGCGGCAAATAATCCGTTACAATCGTATAAACGCCCTGGCTCTGTGCATATTTAATGATTTCTTTACTCATCAGGCTTGTTCCAAGCATCAGTAATTTTTCCATTATTTCACCACCACAAATTTATTAACTATCATCATGGAATACTTTATTGTGCTCATAATAATATTTCAATCATGATGTCCATATCATCCTTGCCATACCTTTGGTCGCACGGCAATGGGAGAATGTTTTCCGCAAATTCTTTTTCCACTGTTCCCTTCTCCTCCAGCACATTTGGCCAAAGGGTGGCAACATATATCTTTCTCTCTGCAAGTTTTTTCCTAACTTCCAACCCATTTTCACAATAGAAGGGATAGGCATAAGGACCTTCCGGAATGCGCAGATTTAGTCGATTGCGGCAACCTAACTTCTCATATAAATACAAAAAATTATCTTCCCGAATTTTCTTGATTCTCTCATAATCCAAAACAGACAGCATCTTATGCGTTGTCTCTGACATTTGCATTAATGGCAGTTGCTTAAAAGATTCATCGTTCGCCTTGAATTCCGCATAATGGGCACTTGCTCCGTCCCGAACTCTTCCGTAAATATGAGCCAATCTGTTTTCAGAATAATCTATGGGCAATTCTTCCTTTAATTTGCAATCCGTCGCTAAATAAGCCCCATCTGGGACACCGAAAAACTTTCGACAGGAATAAATGATATCTATCCCATCTAATGGCTTTTGAAAGAAGGCGTGGATATTGTCCACAATGATCCGGCCAAACTGTTTCCTGTATTCTGCAACCTTTTCATTGCTGATCTGACCATAGAGATTTTCCAGATAGAGAAATTCCCCCTCGGCAAGCTCGTGATTAAGAATCGGCAAAAAGTAATTATCCGTATGGTAATAAGTATACGGGATTCCTTCCCTATCACAAACCTTGGATACGGAATCGCAAAGGAGATAGGGAATCTGAACCTTTTTTACTTTTCCGGCTTTTGCAAGATAGGTCAATGCATTGCGGGCAGTATTTAGAGCAATCAGATTCGGATAATATTCTCCACCATTGCACACCAAATTGTCTAAACCAAAATAGCCTCCGATTTCTTTCATTTTAAAACAATCCTAATATGCTCATATATGTTCTCAAGAATGCTCTTCTGTTCCTCAAATGATGGAAACTGCATAAAAACGACCCCAAGGGCTTTGGAAGCATTATCAAAGAAGAATATCTCATCTCCATCTTTTTTGTACAAGCACTTTTTCAGAATGTATTTTTCAATCTCTTCGTCAAATACAATTGTCTGATATATTCCATCCTCATCACTGTGTAAATTGTGCGTTGCGTAGAAACACCGATCAGCCTGCAATTCATTACAGTCCAAATGCTCCCCCATTGCTGCTTTGACAGCCATTTCAACAAGGTTCACGCCGAAAATCATGCCCAGCAAATCCGGAATCATATTACCACCCGCCCTCGGTCCGATATCAATTGGCCAAACGCGATGCTCTTTATCTACAACCAACTCCACATTCATAGATCCGAAGCAAATCCCGAGGATATCAACCATTGACTGCAAGGTTTCTTTCACCGCAGCGATGTCTTTATCCTCTAATTGCAAGGGATAACTTTTACCGACAGGAACCAGTGAGTTGACACGGCTATCTCTATGGCAATTTAAGAGTCCCCACAATATAACCTTTCCGTCTGCCACAAAGATATCGCCCCCTATCAAATAGGGGTGCTTCTTTTCAATAAATTCCTCCACAATGATACGATGAGAGCGAGAAAATGAAAAAGCGAAATCTAATGCTGATTCCAGTCCGTCCCAAGAATGAAGGACCGTCGCACCCTTAGATCCGGAAGAGTCCACCGGCTTAATAATGACGGGCAGATGAAACTCAGCCTTATTCACACTCTTATCCGAATAGCCCCTTGCGTTCGGAGCATTCATGCCATTCTCACGGAGGAATTTACGAAATTGGTCCTTGTTGCACAGAGTCTCCACTGCTCGGTAAGGGTTTGTTGGGAGCCCCAATTCCTCTGCTACATAAGCCGCCGTCGGTGCTGCAGGATCCGAAGCATAGGCAAGGATCCCGTCAATCTTTTCTTCCTTGGCAACCTTTAAAACAGCTTCCTTATCTGTAGTAGATACGAGGTAAAACTTATCTGCACTATACTGGCCAGGATTGTCCGACAGGAAATCGCAAAGGACCGTATAATAACCCAGCTTTTTGGCAGTTTCAATGGCTATAATCTGCTGTGCTGAGCCGCCCAGCAAAAGAATCTTTTTCATTGTTTTATCTCTTTCTGTTTTCATATTGCTTTTTGTAAATTGAGTTTCCTACCTTAGAACAATCTCACAAATCCTCTCCACATCTTCCAACGCAAGATCCGCATAGAGAGGAAGGGTCAAAACCCGGTCGCCCAGATATAGGGCAACAGGGGTCTTTTCCGCACCTGCCGTGGGATAGTCTTTGTAGCATTCAAAACTGTTGGTGATGGGGTAGAAATACTTTCTTGCGACGATTTCGTTCTCTTTCAGCTCTTCAAAGACTTGGTCTCTATCCTTTTTGAAGCCGTCAAAAATCACGGGATAGTAGGCATAGTTGGACTCCACATTCTTCTGCGCTTTGGGGATCCGAATGCCGGGGACACCGCCCAAAAGCTCGTTATATTTTTCTACGACCTTCTTCCGCTTGGAAATCTCTCCCTCCAGATGGCGGAGATTGCAGATGCCCATGGCAGCCTGGAACTCATTCATCTTGGCATTGCCGCCAACATATGTAACAGACTCAGGTCCGTGAATGCCGAAGTTCTTCAGGTCATTCATGGTGACCACCAGGTCATCATCCTTGAAACAGACCGCACCGCCCTCAATGGTGTTGAAAACCTTAGTGGCATGGAAGCTAAACATGGAAGCATCCCCAAAATTGGCAGAAGAAACGCCCTTATACTTCACACCAAAGGCATGGGCAGCATCATAGATGACCTTGAGCCTATGGGCTTTAGCGATGGCGTCAATTGCCTCCACATCGCAGATATTTCCATAGACATGAACAGGGATGATGGCCACTGTCTTCCCCGTAATCAAAGCCTCAATTTTGCTGACATCAATGGTATAGCTTTCCGGATCAATATCACAGAAAACGGGAACCAAACCGTTCCGCACGATGGCATGGGTAGTGGAAGCAAAGGTGAAGGGGGTTGTGATAACCTCGCCGCCCTTTGGAAAGTTCATGGCTGCAATCACATTTTCCAAGGCCAGATGACCGTTGGTATAGAGAATCACATGAGGGCAGGCAAGATAGTCCTCCAAATTTGCCTGGAGCTCCTTGTGCTTCGCACCCATATTGGTGAGCCAATGGCTCTCCCATAAATCTTTAATTTCTTCACAGTACTCCTCAAAAGAGGGCATGGAAGAACGGGTAACTTGAATCATTTCGGTTTCCTCCTAAAAGTATGATTCAAATAGTAATAATTTATGCTTTTGCCTTTTTGGGCATATACTGTTTTAAAATAGAAAGGATATAATCAAAACAATCTATATGAAACATTTTTGAACCTACAACATAAATAAGGACGCCCAATGGGACCTGAATTAACAGTGTAATTATGTTTGATAATTTAAGGAATGTCACGCAAAAGACAACTCCACCCATAAAGCAAGAAAGACAAATCTGTGGAAGCATATCCTTAATTTGTTCTAAATATGAATAATCAAACAGTTTTTTATTTGGCCACGAATTGATAATTTGAGACAGAACACTTGTAAAAAGCATACTATATGCCATAACCAAAGGACCATACCAAATCGTTACCAATAAAGCAATTGCTCCCACTATTTTTTTTATTATTTCAAGCTTAAGGTAAATATCGCTTCTTCCCAAGGCTTTAATCGCGTTTAGGTTAGCCGTATGAATCGGATAAAACGCAAAAGTAAAACAAAAAATACGCATATAAGGAACACAAGGTAGCCACTTTGCCGTTAGGAAAACATCTACTATTGGTTCAGCACAGACAGCAAGCCCCGTCATTAACGGAATCATTATATATGTGCTTATTTTTATGGCCCTCTGCGTCATTTTTTTTATGCTTGACCTTTCATCCTGTACATTTGACATTGTCGGAAACAGCACAGAATCAATCGCAGAACAAATATTCTGTACAACACTCTGTGTATATCTGTTCCCTTGATTATAGTAAGCCAAATCGGATGAGGAATACATTCCTCCAATAATTAATTGCCTTATATCAGTATATATTGCTTCAATCAAACTGGAAGCTAATATTTTCCATCCATATGACAGCAGACTCTTCAGTCTGCTCCAGGAAAACATTTTCCTAGGTCTCCATTTGACAGTAATCCACAGCACTACTGTATCAACGAACATATTAAAAATGTGCTGCCCTACCAAAGCCCATACACCATATCCCTTATACGCAAGCAGCAGCCCCACAACTGCAGCGCCAATCGTTCCCCATAATGTTGCAAAGAAAAATTTCTTAAACATCATATTTCTGGAAACGAAAGCCTGCTGAACACTTTTCAGGGAGAAAATAATCAGCGTTAATCCAAGAACCCTAATGACCGGTGTGAGATCCGGCATTTTGTAAAAATGAGCAATTAACGGGGCAAACAGGAATAGTAAAGCATACAATACGATTCCAAACACAACATTGAAATAAAATACGGATGAATAATCCAAATCATCTGCATCTTTTTTCTGAATTAAGGCAGTACTTAACCCCGTATCAAGGAAAACTTGCAAAATTGAAGTGATAACCGTTACTATTGCAACAACTCCATATATTTCCGGGTCTATAAGTCTGGCCAAAATTATGGACACCAACAGGGTAACCCCCTGTGCCCCGCAACGTTCCATAAATCGCCACAAAAAATTATCAAAAACGGATTTATTGACACTTTTTTGCATTAAACAAACATCCTTATTAATGAATAAACAGTTTCTTTTTTTCTTTAATCAAGAAAACGGTATATGGCTTTGATAACACATTTGAGATTATGAATATTACAGAAATAAAAAACAAAACTTCTTATTCCTGTCGCTTTTTCTTTTTTTGCCTCTATCCAATATTTACGAGCATGTTCTTTATCATTATTTCGGCAGCACTGCTTTTGAATCTCAAGATACAGTGAATCAATCGGCTTTCCAACATATGGGTATCCATATAACTCAGAGTAAAACTTAGTTATATCATTGCCGCCCTGCCAAAACTCCTTTATTTTTTCGCAGTTTGTTGAATGAGATGCACTGTTTGGCAGTATACGATATCTACCGACTACATCCTGGAAATAATAAAACTTACCCTCCTGCGACAACTCAATCCACAGAGGATAATCCCCCATCGGCCATGAGTGTTGGCGTCCGTAATGCGGAAGTTTTTTATATGCTGCATATCGAATCAGTACTGTAAAGGTCGCAATATAATACTTATGCTTATGCATAGGGCCAAAATATGGCTCATCATCGCAGGGTTCTTGCGTCCTTTTCCTAGACCCATCTGCCAATTCATAATTGCAATGACACATCACACACTCCGGATGAGATTCCATATATTCCACTTGTTTTTGAAGTTTCAGGGGATCTGTCCAATAATCATCCCCTTCGCAAATAGCAATATAATCCGGCTGGTAGGCATCAATAGCAGTTTCCATCACATAATCCAATTGCTCTTGAGACCACCTATTTACCTTATCATACATTGGTACAATTATGCCAGGATATTTATCTGCATACTGCTTGATAACATCAGCAGTGGAATCAGTTGAGGCATCGTCATGTACAATCGCTAAAAATGGAAAGTTTGTTTTTTGCGTTACGAAGCCCTCTAGTGCATCTTTTATGTAATGTTCTTGGTTATATGTCGCACATTTTATTAGAACTTTCGGCTTACCCGACTTGCTTGAACCTTCAATTATGCTTTCTAGACAATCTGCTTCATCAACAGCTTTTCCACGGTAATCTATAAACATTCGTACACCTCTATTACTGCGAGCCAATGCCCCTACCAAAGCATCTCATTTTATTATCATTTTCCTTTTTTTTGCTTGAGGCACATTCCGACCATTTAACAATACCATAACAGTATGCTTTCTCACAGCACTGTTCAGTCTCTCACGACTTTGCAGATGGCACGCTACATAACCACTGTTCACCTATTGTAATGCCTAGATTAATAAAGCGTGCCTCAAAAATTAGGCTTCTTCCGTTTTATTAGTCGCAAACTATATTATGCAATCTTGCTTCTTAAACTTTGCGTTTAATTAAATCCACAATAGCAATCAAATCTCCCTGTTCTACCACATTTTCAGGTGGGACGCACTCAACGCTTCCACCTGTTCTGTATGTAATACAGGGGGTTCCGCAAGCCTGGGCCTCCAAATTTACTGTCGGGTAATTGTCCTCATATGTTAGATTGAGGAAAAAATCCGCGGCTGAATATATTTCGGCTAATTCCCGTTTACTGTTCGTTTTTGTTATGCCTAAAATAGATGCTGGAATTTCCTTCATTTGCTTCTCTGAAAGTCCAACAAGCACAATTTTGTACTGCTCTCCAAGCATACCGGAAAGACGAATAAAATCATCCAGACCTTTGCGTTCCTCCCAAACGGACGCAATCCCCAGAAGGATAACTTTACCCGATAAACCATGCTTCTCCCGGAAATTGCCGGGAGTTGGACGAAAAACTTCCGTATCTATGGTATTATGACGAACTTCAATGGGATAATCTTTTAAAAAGCTTTGCTTAACCAATCCTGCAAGCCAATGTGACGGAGTGATTACTGTCAGGTTTTTTACACCGGCAAAGGCATCTTTCTTTCTCCTGTAATTATTGTGGGATTGATCCAGCAGATAGCTGGCAGGATAGGTTTTCAGCAATGGGCAAGAACTGCAACCTCCCTGCCATTTTTCGCAGCCCTTATAGGAAAAATAGCAACAATGCCCGGTAAATGCCCAACAGTCGTGCAGTGTCCAATAGACCTTCATCTGGGGGCGACTTTTTATCCACTTGAAAAGGAGTTCATAGTTGATGTAATACCCATGGATATTGTGCAGCCAAAGCTCATCCGGGTTAAACTCTTCGGCCCATTTCAGGAATCTTTTTGTTTCTGCTTTTGCCGCAAGACCTTCATTGTCCAAAAGGCGAGAGCACAGCCCATTCTTACGAACAAGGAATTCATTGCCAATACGCACCGCAAAACGCTGATACTCTTCCGGAACGGTTTCACGGCCATAAGCAATTTTTACTTCATAACCCTTCTTCTCATATTCCTGGGCAATATCTGTGGCTATTCTCCCGGTGCTGCGAATCCCGCAGACACTGTTTATTTCCAGCAGTCTCATTCTTCACCAAACCATACTTCAATTTGATCCATCAACGAAGTCTTATCAAAATGTGTACGCGAATATTCTTTCGCATTTCTGCCCAATTGCCGCAAATCAGACTCTCTTATCTCCCTGATTCCTTGTGCCAATGCCTCAGCATTTCCCAATTCGCAGCAAAGGCCACAATTTGCCTCTTCAACGATCCGCTTTGTTTCTCCGGAAGCAGAAGCAAGAATTGGCATCCCACAGGCCATGTAGCTCTGAAGTTTTGCAGGGATTGTTTTCTCAAAGAGCGGGCTGTCCATAAAAGACAGGAACGCAGCATCACAGGCAGCTAAAAGCTCCGGAATACGCTCGGCCGGCTGTCGATCAATAAAGAGGAACTTCTCCTTCTCCCCTTTGACTTCTTCCAAAAGCTTTTCTTTGTTTCTCCCATCGCCGACAAGCACAAAACAGACAGAATTATCCAAGAGTGCTGCCACCTTAGGCAAGATATCCAAGCCCTGTGCAACACCTATATTTCCTGTAAAAACGACCTTAAATCGGTCATCATCGGGAATCTCCGGAATAATCACTCGCCCAGCCGGCTGATAGAACTCTTCCGCATATTGGGGCCAATAAAGGACCTTCTCTTTATCTTCTACTCGCTCTTGAATCGCTTTAACAAAGGACGGCGATGTTGCCAAAAATTTTTCACAGGATCTGTAAATTCGGTCCGTCATACGCTGATAATGGCCTATGACGAAGCGGTTGTGAATGCCGCCGACAACTTCTAAATTTTCCGGCCACAAATCCTGAACATAAAGATAATTGGGAATCTTTCTCCTCTTGGAAAACCACTTTCCCAAAAGGGCCTGCGTCATAGGCGAAGTCTCAAACGAAAAAATAATAGCCGGCCTTAATGTGGAAAAATGCGCCCAAAACCAGCCGGAAACTGCAAAAGAGTAATAATTCAAAATGAGTCGCAGTGTAGAATGGCCTCTTGAAATCATAGGAAGCCGAATGATTTCTATACCATTCCAATTCTCCCGGCGCTTTTTAAATAGCCCGTATCCCGGAAAAAACCTTCCCTCCGGATAATTGGGGATAGATGTAACAACAGTAACCTTATAGCCTCTCTTTACCCACTCAAGGGCTATATCATTGATTCGAAACTGTTCCGGGTAGAAACACTGGCTAATGATTAGAATATGTTTAGACATTACATTTCCCCAATCAATGGATGAAAATGGAAACTAATGAAAAGTGGCACCACATCACCACATAACACGCCATTGAGCTGCAAACTGAAGTGCATGCAAAAAAAATATCATTCAATACAACGATTCCAAGAAAACTGTGCTGACAACACACTTTGATATTATCTACTTTTCTTCATCTTTGTTCCCGCTTCGCCGCAAGACAACAAGCACGGTTTCCAGCATAATAGAAAGATCTTTTAAAATAGATGCGTTCTTAACATAGTAGGCATCCATGATAGCCTTATTCTTATAATAGACATCATCTCGCCCCAAAATCTGTGCAAGGCCGGAAATCCCGGGCCGCATGGAAAACACGCCCATCTTATTCCGCATAGCATTGCAATTCTCTTCCGTAGGAACCAAGGGACGGTAGCCAATAATTGACATTTGGCCCATCAAAACATTCCAAAGCTGAGGAAGCTCATCCATGCTCGTTTTCCGGATGAACCGACCAACTCTGGTTATGTACTTATCTACACCGCCCCATGACGTTGCAATTTCCGGAGGGGCGTCTGCAAACATAGAACGGAACTTCATACAGGAAAAAGCTTTTTCATCTTTTCCTATTCTCCTGCTCCTAAAAAATGCCGGTCCTTCACTATCAAGCTTGATAACAATGGCTATAATCAGGAAGGGGATTGCCAAAACGAGCAGCGCAAAAAAGGATACTACAATATCAAAAACCCTTTTAATGAAAAGGTATCCTATCTTTTTCCTTGCACTTCCTTCAAAAGTGCGCATACAGGCCTCATAGAATTCGTCAGAATACTCTTTTTCAACCTCTAATGAGAGCTTGTTATTCTGAATAAGATTGTCCATAATCTTTACTTCATTTTCTTGCATATTCAATGCCTCAATAATCAATATCAACAAAAAAATCTAAGCAGCAAGCGGGCACAGTCTGCTATCTCCTCTGCCCTTATATGCCGTCCTATCTATGAAAAAAAGCTCCAACTATTTTATCATAAAATTTTGTTTATTTTATCATAAAATGTTGCTGAATTCAAGAATTATATTCCTCTTTGCGAACATATGCGCGCCACATGATTTACAGATTTCCGATTCCTAACGAAAGGAGCTTCCGGCCGACGCCGGAAGCTCCTACCTATTATTCTTATTTTCCGTAGATGACGGTTTTCAAACGGTCAGCTTCATAGTTGAAATCAATCCTGCTACTGTCGTGATTTTCCGGGACCTGATAAGTCTCGGGCTGAAGATTCTTCAGGAACTTGGGGGCAATCTTCATAAGAGACATGAAAGTATCCGGTTCAACATTGGTCTCAATCAGGGGGAGAACCCTGTTTGCCATGTCGTTTAACTCTGAAACGGAAAGACTTTTAGCCTTGCTGATAATGGCCTGAATCGTTCTGCGCTGGCGCTCATTACGACCGAAATTATCATCAATATAACGGAGGCGGCAGAAAGCCAAGGCCGTTGGCCCATCCATACGGTTGACACCGGCCTGCAATGGGACTGTCGCTCCATGCATCATCAACGCATATGCTTCCCTGTCAGAGATTTCAATATCCACTCCGCCAACGGCTTCTATGACCTCTTTGAAGGAATCAAAATCCACATGCAAATAGCCGTCTATATCCAAAAGGAAGCAATCCTGCAGATCCTGCAAAAGGAGATTCATACCGCCCCAGACATAAGAATGCGTCAGCAGATCACTGCCTTTTCCCGGAATTGGAACCATAATACCGCGCTCAAAGGAAATGAGTTTGACTGTTCCTTCTTTTTTGTTGATGCTGCAAAGCATCGTAACATCGGCCCGGCCGGGATCATCCCATTCCTTGGATTTGAAATCCGTGCCAACCAGCATAATATTAAGGATATTATTATCCTCAACGATTTCGCCCTCGGGGAGTTCCACTTCTTCCTCCACTAGGGTGTTTTCCATGGTTTCGCCTTCTTCACTGTTCTGCCATGCTTCCTCGGGAATCTCTTCTCGGATTTCCACCGGCCCTTCATGGGGCGTATCCGGGATATAGTTAAGCTTATTCACTTTTGACTTTGCGAAAAAATATACAACAGCGATACCGATTACGCAAACAAAAAGGACCCCAACAAGAACCAAGAGCAGCACATTCAATGCACTAACTTTTTCCTTCTTTTTGCCGGTGCTCACTTTTGCATGACTTTCTGCTGCATCTCTGCTCTTTATTCCTGCACCGCCTTTGCGTGCCAAATGCTTTCCCTGTGCCATAGTGATCTCCTTCTGACAAACGCTCAAAATAAACGATTTCTCTGGATTGCCCGGATTGAATGCCTTTTCTGCAAAACAATACCGAAAAAACTTTTTATATTTTACACAATTCTGCCAGAATAATCAATACTAATGTACTCTACTCAAAAAAAGGCTTTACTGGGCCGGATTCTTTCTCGTACTCCAGCCACACCGTCTGTCTCATAACAGATTAAAATCGGACACATTTTCCCTTTTCCAGCCGAGGCTCTTCGCCCATTCCAGGCTTTCTTTCTTTTCTTGACGGGCAATTTCTTCCTCTTCCGGTGTCATGTCCTGCATTTTCGGATTGATTGTTTGCAAAAATTCCGCAAATCCGTACACTCCGCCTACATCTTCGACTAAGTTTTCACCGTCTTTCGCAATCAGTACGGGGCGGTATACCTCCCGGCACTTTACATGAGCACGGTCAAGCTCTGCCTGTGTTATTCTCCCGGATTCCACTAAATCTTCGCAGTTTTCACTGGCAGTGATCCTGATTTTCCAGTCGTCCCCAAAATCATAGTTATAAAAGAGAACATCTGTAAACGGCAATGGGCACACCTGCTGTTCCGGAGAATCAATCTGTTCGGACAGCATACACTTTATATACTTTTCCACGTCCTGATAGACTTCATAACCCGAACGCATCATCTCTTCCTCTATTTTTTTTCTCTCCTCCGCAGAGCAGTCAGAAGGAAGACGCCCCCCACCGGCAGCAAGGACACTTTGAATGGGAAGGCGCTCCAGAATTGCCATCGGATTGCGTTCAAACAAACAATATAAACCATCAGAAGGTATCTGCTTCAGCTTCATTACTTCTACTCTGCATGGGGCGTTGTCCCATGTATTCGGTTCTGCCAGTTTATTACCGTTCCAATCGTAGACCGGCAGAATTACGGCAACTCTTTCTTTTCCCTCTTTTCTTTTGGCACGATTGTTTCCGGAATACAGCACGTAATATTCCCGATCCATATCCAGCTTCATCATATCTTCCTGGCAGGAGAGAAATCCTTCTCCGTGACATTGAGACAAATAAGGCCCAGTATACTTTTTTCGAAGCCAGTTTTTAAAGCTTCCCCCATGATAATCATCGGCCCAATATTGATCTTCTTCATCCATTAACGGTGACTGGAACAACACACCAACCATGCAGCTCCACACCGACGCGGTTCCATTTGTCAGCGCATCACATCGGTCTTTCGGAATTACAAATTGCCGAAGATGGGAATTCTGCCATCCGAATGCCCTTTGAATTACATAATGGAGCGCATAGAGTGGCATGTCCCCGGGGGCAATAATATCCCTGCTGATCGTATTCCCATATTCCAATTTGCCATATTTCCGTAGAATCGCCGTCAGCTCTTCGTCCAATTGATCACTTGAATAATCTTGGCAAAGTTCCATACGAAGCCGTATCACTCCCATTGGTTCCGGCGGCAAACGGTTTCCGGCAATTTGCTCCAGTACGCCTCTATTCCTGTCATTTAACGCGCCAAGATATTCTCCTCTTTTGCGGCTGAGGAGCCGGACACTGTTCTCCTCTTCTTCGGAGCGTCTTTCTTTGCCCAAAAGCTGATTCAGTTCCTTTTCTTCTTCCGCTTCCTTTGCTTTGATTGCATCCAAGTCAGCAAGGATTTTTTCCGCATCCGGCACGCTCTTCATGAGTTCCTCACGGATCGCTTCTAAGTCTTTCCACGTATTTCTGTGGGGTCTGTGATATGCTTCCGTATAGGACATTCGTATATCTTTCTGCCATTCTTTTTCATACTGCGTTGACTTCGCCGAATTATCCTCTTCCGCAGCAGCCGATGAAGACGGTTTATTCCCGTCCCGACCGGTTTGACGCTTCCATTGATCATGTTCATATGCCCGATACCTTCTCACATCAGAAGCATGTTCCGACGGATCCAGTGTGTTATCCACCTTATCTTCATAAGGAAGGGCGGTAGACACTGTGGCAACGGAAACACCGAGATCTCTGGCAATTTCTTTGATGCTCATTCCCTTTTGCCGCATATACAGCGCGGATTCCGTAATAGGAGAAACGATCTCTCCCATTGTGATCAGTATTTTCCTTACTTTATTGCGATTGATGCCAAACTTGATTGCGGTATCACGGATTGATCCGTTCATTTTCGGCCCTGTTTTCGTGCTGCGAAAATACGCAGCCACCTCTTTCATAAATTTTCGGTCTTTTTCAGAAATCGGCATACATCTTGCTTCCTTTCGATTCATCTCAGACATGTCCCATTACCATAGTACGCAAGGAGGGCCTTGATGTCAATAAAAATCAAAAGTTTTCACAGTTAGACATATGTTGGTACAAATACAATTCGCGTTGGACCGCAGTGTCATGTCATGGAACACCCAAATTACAACAATTGTTTTTCATCCATATTTGAAGTAGTAATATACATATAAAGAGCCGATCCGCTTGAAAAGCTTCTCCAGAGGTTCCACGCCCTCGCGAAGAATCATATGAACATGATTCCTCATCAGGCAATATCTATAAACCATAGAAATTGCGGTACCAACGGCAACGCCTACAAGCCCAATACGATGAACCAATAATATAGATATAGTAATATTCAAGGCGGCCTCTATGTATGCATATTTCGATGTTTGCTTAAAATGTCCTGCAGCATACGCAACATTAATATATGGTGATCTAAAGCAATATACCGCTTCAGCAAAAATTAAAACATAGCCAAAAATTGGTTGATAATAATTTGCATCTACGATACCTTTTGTGTAAACCATAACAAAAGGTGTTACTAATAATGCCCCACACACAAACGAAAAAATACTAATTATATTTATTGCAAATTCATAATAATCAAAGAACTCATTTTTTTTATCATCTGTTCCACAAGCAAGAACATTGCCCATGGATGGACATATCGCCGAGGATATTGACACTACTAATGTTTTCAATGAGTTGGCAATCATAAAGTAGACTGCATAAACTGAAACATTCGCTAAAGTGCTAAATATTGTTAACACAACAACATCAGTATTAGTATGGATAAAAAACGCTACATTTTGTCCAAATCCATCCCAACGCTGTGATAATGCATTTTTATCTGGATATATTGTTTTATCAATTTCATAGTGTTTATCTTGGATAAATTTGCTAGTATCTACGCCAATCCCATTAAGCTTAAAACATTTTTTTGCATGAAAGCGAAGTGATGCTTCATAATCTTCTTGATTAATTGTTATCAATATGTCTGTCAATCTAGACAAAAATTTTTCAACAATGTAGTAAAAAAATCTTGATTTCGGTGCCCCTTTATAAAAATGAAAACCGTGTGCCATATAAATTACTTTACAACTACAATGATGTCCGGCAAGTCTTCCAATTGCCCCTCCTACAGGTTCGTGACAGAAAACCGTATCAAAATTTTTTTCTTTTATCAAAGCGCACAATACTTTATATGCTTTAATATTTGAAAAACTATACGGGGAACGCACACACGGAATTTCATTCATCGCTGACAGGCACTCCGTTTTTTTTGAACACCCTGGTAATATAGAGATGACCACTGCCTGTATATTCGTCCGTATAGTGATCTAGCACTTCAATACCCAACGATTTGAACGCTGAATCATATTTTCCGATGATTTCTTTTCTTCTTTCCAGCATTCCCGGATAACGCTCAAGCTGTGCCAAACCCATGGCAGCAGCAATATCTGTCATATTACACTTATACCACGGACCGACAATATCATATTCCCACGCACCAAGCGTATTCTTTGCAAGAGCATCTTTACTTTGGCCATGAAGAGACAGGAGCTGTGCCTGATGATAGATTTCTTCATCATCAATTCCATGAATCGACTTCCATGTCATTGCTCCGCCTTCTGCTGTTGTAAAGTTCTTTACCGCATGAAAACTATAATTTGTAAAATCGGCTACAGTGCCAACCATTTTGCCATGATAACTTGCACCCAAAGCATGAGCTGCATCTGCAACTACTACCACGTGGCCTATGGCTTCCTGTATTTTGTTTGCAGGATGGAACAGATACTTTTTCTTCTCAACAATATCAAAAATACGATTGTAATCACAGGGTATGCCAGCTAAATCGACTGGTACAATAACTTTTGTTCTATCAGTAATTGCTGCTTCCAGTGCATCATAATCCATTTCAATAGAACCACTATTCATAGAGCAGTCTACCAAAACCAATTTTGCGCCAACATGAAGAGCGACAGACGCAGAGGCCGTATAAGAATATGCACAGGTGATAACTTCATCGCCTTCACCTATTCCAAGAATTCGAAGACTCGTTTCCGCTGCAGCAGTTTGACTGTTCAAGCAAACCATCTTGCTTGTACCAACCCAATCTGCAAGTTTATTCTCAAGCGATTTTGTGCGTGGGCCGGTGGTTATCCTGCTAATGTGTTGTAAGGGACAACTCCGTCGTCCGCTTCGACAAGATTTTGAACATAAAAAAAGAACGCCTAAAAGCCGTTAAGCTCTTAGGCGTTTATTAGTTTTTTTGGTGAGGTTCAGAGGGACGGCCTCTAGGCGTTTGTCCTATATGTTTAGCGCTCGGATCGCCTTGACCTTGTCTGTAATCATTCTCGCGGCTACAAACCTCACATACACCCGTAGGGAATCCCGTCTGAACAATCATAAGTGTGTTAGTCAAAGCCATCAGTAACTTACCTCCATCATATTTCAATTTCACAAAAGATTTTTTCTTTTTCTTCTGCTTCTTATCATTATGAGGATTGTCGCCAACAGTGACAACAGCACACAGCCAATTAAATACCAAGCAAACAACAAGCAAATGATTTCTTGTTTATATAATAACACAAGAAATCGAAAAGTCAATTTTTACGATTCAACTTTTACCTCGCAGTTTCTACAATTACGAGTTCAGTTGGATTAAAAAATCTCGGCACAGGAGCCGTGCTGGTCATACCGACCGAAACAATAAGGTTTCCGTTATAAATCCCTTTAGTGTACTTCGGAAAGATTCCCTGTCCCGGAGCAAAAACACCGTGACCGAAGAACCGCCATTGTCCGCCGTGAGCGTGTCCGGATACCACCAGATCAATCGGCTGCTCTCGAAGTCCGTACTTATCATATAATTGTGGCTCATGCAGAAGGAGGATTTTCCGACCTTCTTCTTTTTTCATTTTCCCGATAAGTTCTTGCCCTTTATTTTTATATACATTATTATATATAGCACCTGAGTCGTCTTTCGGAATAGAAGGAATTCCACCGATTACCAAATCATTGATATGACAGAACTCATTGTCAAGTAATACTGTCCCGCTTTCACGAACGATCTGCTTATCAATCTCGTTCCAGCGACTCTCGTGATTACCCATTGAGTAAAAAGTCGGTGCAATATTCGGAAGCTCATAAAATAGATCGAGTGCAATGTCCGGAGATTTCCAAATAATTGAGCGTCTGTCTTTTTCTGCTTGTTCCCAAGCTTCCTTTGACAAATGCTCGGAGCATATGTCACCCGGCATCAGTATCAGATCAACCTTTTCCTTTTTAAGCGTTGTCAGATCAAACGCCTTATTGTGAATGTCTGATAGAATTGCTATCTTGTAATTCAGATCGAAATGGTATCTTGTAATTCTCAAGATTAAGTGTCCTTTCGGTTCGCATTTTGGTTAATAACTCTTTTCATTAGCTCAGCTCTTGCCTCACAGAGTGCAAATCCGAGAAGATTCTGCCCGTTCCATTTACTCATATCAGAAATATCATCATCCATTCCCAATCCTATTCCCCATACTTTATCGGACTTAGAACATTCAACAAATGTAGCGGTTCCTGTACTGAGTAAAAGTCCCATCAATTCGATATTCTGCTCAAATTTTGCGATAATGGCTGTGTAAACAATCAGTTGCTTTTTCCCGTCCCATTCCAACTGCTTAAAATTCGTAACTGAACGTCCCAATTTCTGCATTGTCTGAGGATCAGTTGTATTCATTATTCGCTCGGCAATATCATAATTTGCGAACATGATTGCCTTGCGCTCCATCATATACTGCTCGACGCAGCAATATGTTTTATCATCGAGCGAAAAACTACTCATATACCAATTACTCAAATATCCGTTTTCTTCTTCCGGCTTATGAAAGCGAATCATGTTAAAAATCATCCTAACCGTCCCCGTGTCTTTCATTCAACATCTTCATTGATCAGCTTGCCCGTCTTGACATATCTGACTCCATCTTTAGAAAATCTAATTTCTTCGCCTAATGTATAATCTCCGTGATAGAATTTTGAAATATCCATTTCAAGAGCCTCAATAACTCTACACGCTATTTGGAAAGAGCATGTCATAATGCTTCGCTCTCCGCTTTCAAACTTCTGATATTGTTGAAGTTTTATTTTTGCCTTGTCAGCAACATTCTGCTGAGTTAGCCCCAGCACCACTCTTTTTTCTCTTAAAACGCTTTCCATTTTCTTGGATAAATGACAAATTTGATATCCTGATAATTCTTCTAACTGCATAGCATTGCCCTCCTGCATTCATTTGAATGCATTATATACCCAATTGAATGTAATTGCAATACTCTGCTTGAAAATTTAACAAATTTTTAAATTTGACTATCAATTTACTTTTATCATTCAACTTATTGATTGCTTTGAATATGCTGTAGTTATAGCAAATGCGCACCTTGCTCACAAGATTTGCTATATTCTATCTTGCTTTTTCTTATGTTTTGTGATATACTATTGTTTGAAAGCAGGTGAGCGTATGAAACGAACCAAGCATCCAATTGAACTAAGCGACGATGAAAAGGCAATTCTTTACAATATTATTGCCGATCCAAACGAATCAAAGCGAACAGTAATACACGCAAAAATTCTTTTGGAATCTGACATTTCCAATCCGGAGCATTTGACAAAAGAACAGCTTGCTGCAAAATTAAATACAACTCATACTACAATTCAATTTGTCCGAGACAGATACCAT
>JAZUFG010000006.1:0-1645 GCA_045640565.1 Oscillospiraceae bacterium
GCGATCACCCAGGATATCCGTCCGCTGGAGATCCTGATCCTCAACCTCATGCCCACAAAGATCATCACGGAAACGCAGCTTTCCCGCCTGCTGGGCAACACGCCCCTGCAGGTAAGCCTGGAATTCATCCACACCAAGAGCCACGAAAGCAAGAACACCCCTCAGGAGCATCTTTTCCACTTCTATAAAGTCTTTGACGATGTTCGGGACCGCAACTTTGACGGCATGATCATCACCGGCGCTCCGGTGGAGAAGCTGCCCTTTGAGCAGGTAGAATACTGGGATGAGCTCTGCGAGATCATGGAGTGGAGCAAGACCCATGTTTTCAGTACCTTCCATATCTGTTGGGGGGCCCAGGCGGCGCTTTACTATCACTATGGCATTCCGAAATATGACCTGCCCCAAAAGCTCTTCGGCGTTTTCCCCCATCGGGTGGAACGGCGCTCCAATATGCTGGTCCGCGGCTTCGACGACATATTCATGGTGCCCCATTCCCGGCATACCACCATTCACCGGGAGGATGTGGAAAAGTGCCCCGCTCTGAAGATCCTCGCTGCCAGCAAAGAAGCCGGCATATATGCCATTTCCACAGAGGGCGGGCGGCAGATCTTCATCACCGGCCACAGCGAATATGATGTGGACACCCTGGACGCGGAATATCAGCGGGATAAAAAGGCCGGCCTGCCGATCTCTATTCCGGCAAACTATTACCCGGATGACGATGACAGCCAACTGCCTCTGGTCAGCTGGCGCAGCCACGCCAATCTGCTCTATCAGAATTGGCTGAACTATTTCGTCTACCAGGCAACTCCTTATGACATTATGACCATCCCATTTATGGACAGGGACTGAATACCCACAAATACCGAAACCGCGAGGCGAAAAACGCCTCGCGGTTTTTTGCGGAGAAAAGCGCCCCAGCCCGGTGACATTGAAAAAAGGAATTATTTCGCCAAATTACGGCAAATAATGCCCGCTAATTCGCTGCCGTTTCCGTTGTATCTTCTCCAGAATGGAATATAATGGTAAATAAGCAAAGGGCAAAAACAAGAAAGGGGCGTAAGCCATGAAAAGGGAAAACCATCCTGTCCTCTATCTCATCGCAGCCAGCTGTTTCTGCATCAGCTCTGTCATAGGCTTCTGCAGCTCCAACATTGTGCTGGGGTATTCCAACGCAGCGTGTGCGGTGATCTATTTCTGCCTCGCTTTCCTACAGAGGAAGAAGCAGGATGAAACGGAGGACAAATGAAAGGAATTCTGAAGGGGCTGCTGATCATGTTTCTGGCGGCCTATGTCCTCTCCCCCATTGACCTTTTGCTGGGCCCGTTGGATGATATTACCCTGCTCCTGATCACGCTGGCAGTACGCAGATATTTTCGAAACAGACGCTTTATGAAGGAAGCATAACCATGGGATTTTTTGACGATTTCATAGAAGACTTTGCCAAAAGCTATGAAATGCAGCGCATTATTGAGTTCAGCAAAGATGAAAACGGCAAGGTGGACCGAGCAAAGGTCACCGGCATTGCCATGGGGCTGGGACACACTTCTTGGGATGATATGGCCCTCTTCGGCGCCATGCTGGAGAAGCAGGGGCGTTTGACGAAGAATAAGGAGTAACTGAAAAATGTGGCGGCTGTCGGGAC
>JAZUFG010000007.1:0-13200 GCA_045640565.1 Oscillospiraceae bacterium
TCTTCCTGATTAAACTGTATAATGTCTGCCATGGAGAACTCCTTTCGTGTGTGTTTTTGTTGTGGTGACATTATTCTACACGGTCTGGGGTTCTCTTTCTATGTTCAATTTTTAAATGTGCGAAAAATATTATACCTTATCGTTCCGCTTCCTATCGTGCGAAGCACACTTCACACCCGAAGGGCACTTCACTTGCGAAGCAAGCTTAACGTTCCGCGAAGCGGAACACTTAGTTAACAAAAACCCCACATTTGTTCGGTAGACAAATGTGTGGTTTTTGTTGTGAAAGACTGACAAAATGGTACGTTTCAATAGGTAAAACTGATAAAATTATACGTCTGTCTTCACAGGTGCCCGTTCTTCTTGCCGTCCATGTATTCGTGTGCCAGTATGTCCTTCAGCACGAGCATGGCGTCCTGCTCACTGTACCTGTGGGTGCTTTGCAGCTCGGTGAACATAGCCCTGATCTGCGTGGCATAGTGCGGAATGTCTACCTCTGCCTGATAGGCTTTCAGGATCGGGTACTTTGTGCTCCACGCCTTCGTCCAGTCAGTTTTGCTCTGGTTCTCTTCCGTGGTCTCACGGATGATCTGCTCGATGCTCGGCTGGCTGTTCTCTTTTTGGCTCATGGTTTTGTCAGTCACTTTCCAATCAACCGATAATATCTTTGCAGGTCTTTAAAATGCAGCCCTTTGCTTCGTAGTATGCCAGCATTTCAGGGATTTTCTTCTTGTCATAGCTCGTGACACAATCGGACAGTACTGTGACTGCATAGCCTGCTTTGCTCATGTTGTAGCTGGTGGACTTCACGCAGGCGGTAGCATCCGCCCCACAGACATAGAATTCGTTGATCCCGTTCTGTGCAATAAATGCAGCAAATTCATCACTGGTCAGGGCGTTGCTCTTCGTTTTAACAAAGATGTTCCCGGATACCACGCGCAATTCCGGTACCAGCTCGGCACCTTTTGTTCCGGGCTTGAAAGTTCGTGTTGCTGCAGTGATATTCTCATGTTGGATATATACCACATGAATGAGCTGCTTTTCCGCCCACTCAATAGTGGCATTAACAGATTCTATGATTTCCTTGTAGTTTTTTGTAATGTCATTCTGAAGATCAATTACAACAAGGGCTTTGTTCTGCATTGCTGCTCCCTCCTAATTCAAATATTCTCCGTATCCCATCTTCACGGTCAGGTCGTGCAGGCTTTTGTAGTGCTCCGCCTGCGTGATCACAGTATGACATAAAAACGATGAACTGTAAAGTGAAGTTTGCCCCTGCGGGGCAAGTGAAGCGGCTTACGCTGTGAAGCATTGCGGCTGCGCCGCAAAGTGAAGTTAAGTGTTCCGCTTCCTATCGTGCGAAGCACACTTCACACCCGAAGGGCACTTCACTTGCGAAGCAAGCTTAACGTTCCGCGAAGCGGAACACTTAGTTGAAAAAACCTCATCCTTTCGGATGAGGTTTTTTCTGGTGGGGGAAGGTGGATTCGAACCACCGAAGTCATTGACAGCAGATTTACAGTCTGTCCCCTTTGGCCACTCGGGAATTCCCCCATATGAAATATTCTCTGAAAGGTTGGAGCCGGTAGACGGACTCGAACCCCCGACCTGCTGATTACAAATCAGCTGCTCTACCAACTGAGCTATACCGGCAATCAAGAGAACACGCAGATTATACAGAAAATAATTGTTTCTGTCAAGGCTTATTTTGTCCCCATCGGAAAAATTCTTTTTTTGAAACTTGCATCTTTTCTTTTTCATCAAGGGAGGGTATAGTATAGCTGAGAAAAGAAGAGGAGAGATACTATGCATGTTGTCATCACCGGCGGAAGCCGAGGAATTGGGGCAGAGGCGGTTCGGCGTTTTGCAGAGAAGGGCCACCGGGTCAGTTTTTTCTATTGCAATTCAGAGACGGCTGCTTTGGCTCTGGCAGAAGAAAGCGGGGCAAAAGCGATCCGCTGCGATCTTTCGGATGCGGCGGCCACGGCGGAAGCCTTTTCCCGATTGGGCGATATTGACCTGCTCATCACCTGCGCCGGGGTCGCGCAGTCCGGGCTGATTCAGGATCTCTCGGAGGAAGACTGGAACAAAATCATTGCCGTGAATCTGGGCGGCGTTTTCCATGCGGTAAAGGGCGCACTGCCCTCCATGCTGCGCCGGCATGAGGGCTGCATCATCACGGTGTCCTCCATTTGGGGAGAGACAGGCGCTTCCTGTGAAGTGGCCTATTCCGCCTCCAAGGGCGGCGTGATCGCCATGACAAAAGCTCTTGCCAAGGAATTGGCTCCCTCCGGCATTCGGGTGAATTCCGTATCCCCCGGGGCGGTGAAGACGGATATGCTGGCCTGCTATTCGGAGGAGGAGCTGGAGGCTTTCCGGCAGGAGACCCCTCTGGAGAGGCTGGGAACGCCCAAGGACATTGTGGACGCCATCGAGTATCTGGCCTCTGCAGACTTCGTCACCGGGCAAATCCTGGGTGTAAACGGCGGCTATCTGATTTGAACGGTGAAAAGATTTTTCTTCTCGGCCGGGGTGCGCAGGCATCCCGGCCTTTCTGCGGATCATTCAGCCTTTTTTGCCCTTCCGGATGAAAGTTTCCGGATCAGCAGGCGGTCCAGCGTGTTCACAAGATAGCCCACAAGAATAGTGACCGGCACGACAGCCAGCGTATAGAGGATCAGGTTCCAGTTATAGGGCTTCCATGCCATGGCAGCCCATCCGCCCATCCCGTCAGCCTTGTATTCGAGGAATTGAAAGGACTCCAGGGCCACCAGGCCCAGGAGATAGGTCTCATAGCTGATCTTTCCCAGGAAACGGGAAAGCTTGTTTTCCGTGCGGAATTTCATCATTCCGGCAAAAAGAGCCAGGTCAAAAAATACCGTCACAGGCTGCTGGAAAAGCCCGGTGATAAACTTCGGAAGAATGCCCGGAGCAGGCCCCAGATTCTCGGTATAGTAGCCCAAATGTCCCCGCACCCGGCGGAAAAGCAGCAGGGAAAGGATAAAGAGCAGCGTGCAGGCTCCCAGCTTCAGCCAATATTTCTTTTTGAACCAGGCAACGATCTTTTCCTGATAAGACGCCGTGGCTGCGCCGAGCACAAAGCCTATCGAGGAATTCATCCAGCATTCCCAGTTGAACCAGAGCGTGCGCTTCTGCATCCACCAGGGGGCATTGGCAAATCCGTCCGGCTCAAGCCACCATCCCGGCTTTCCTGCCCACCAGGCAAAATGCCCCATAACGCTGAAGGCAGCCAGGACGAAAAGGGTAGCCGCCCCATAGAGCCACAGCCTTGCCCGAACCGTTTTGAGATGCCTGCGGGAAAAGCAGAATACCAGATAGAAGAGAAGGAGCACAAAGGGGAACCATCCGTTGGGATTGATCTGCGTGAGCCCCAGGACGCCGAAAAGGATCTTTGGAAAAGAAGCCTTTCCTATTGCGATGTAATTCAGAGCGAAAAGGATGTTGGCCACATAAAAGGGAAGCAGGAGGGCGAGGATACGCTTCCTTCCGAAGCCCTCCATGTAGCCGGGATCCCGGTCGGCATTCAGGGTCAGGCCATAGCCGGAGGTAAAGAAAAAGATGGAAACCAGGAGAAATCCGATATCATTGAAAAAAATCAGTTCTCGGGTCACCCCATAAAAGGGCCATTCCTGGGCAATGTGGTGGAAGATGATGAAGAGGGCTGCGATTCCGCAAAGAGACTTTGTGGAGTCTTTGGAAAGAAAATCCTCATGGAATCTGTCTCCGAAGCCGGCAAAACGCCCGCCCCAGAGCAGAAAGAGGATGCATAGAAAGTATACACAATACGAAAGCAGCATGGTTTTTGCCCTGTCCTTTCTGAACGGTGGAAAGATTCCGGCTTTCGGCCCTTTTTATGGAAGACCGCGGCGTTTTCCGCGGGAATAAAGCGCCGGACATTTTATTCAGCAGATATTACTATAGCCGACAAAAATGGGAATTGCAAGGGACAGATGGGGATAAGATCCTTTCGCCCATGGGTTTCTGAAGGGAAAAGCAATGCCGGGACGCTTTTCGCGTCCCGGCATTTTCTTTATGATCCTGCCTGTTCGGCCCGGTTGAGGAGCCCTTCCAGTTCGTCGCAGAGGCGGAGGCATTCCTCCCGGTTGTCCTTCTGCCGCATGGCCTTTCGGAGCTGCTTGGCGCAGTCGTTGACCTGGTCTTTGATTTCTTTTTGCTCCTTGCTGAAGCGCGTGGAGGCGGCCTTGTATTCCAGCTGCTCTGCCCGGTCCTTCAAAGTGGCCTCATCCCGCAGCTTTTTGTCCTCTCCGGCGTAGGCCTGAGCATCCCGGATAGCGCGGTCAATTTCTTCCTGACTCATATTCGAGGAGGCGGTAATGGTAATATCCTGGGCACAGCCGGTGGCCAGATCCTTGGCAGAGACATTGACAATGCCGTTGGCATCAATGGCAAAGGTAACTTCGATCTGGGGGACACCCCGCATGGCCCGGCGGATCCCGCAGAGGCGGAAGCGCCCCAATTCTTTGTTCTGCCTTGCCATGGGCCGTTCGCCCTGGAGAACATGAACATCAACGGTGGTTTGGAAATTGGCGGCAGTGGTGAAGATCTGGCTTTTCCGGATGGGAAGGGTAGTATTCCGCTCAATGACACGGGTGCAGACACCGCCTACGGTTTCAATGCCCAGAGAGAGGGGCGTAACATCCAGCAGGAGCAGACCGGTAACAGCGCCGGAGAGAACACCGCCCTGCAGGCAGGCGCCCATGGCCACACATTCATCCGGGTTGATGCCCTTAAAGGGTTCACTTCCGGTCATGAGGCGGACCAGATCCTGAACAGCGGGAATGCGGGAAGAGCCGCCTACCATCAAAACTTTGGAGATGGAGGTCGGAGTGACACCGGCGTCATTCATGGCTTGCTGCATGGGTTCTCTGGTAGCCTGAACCAGGTGAGAGGTCAGGTCGTTGAACTTAGCCCGGGTCAGGGTGATTTCCATGTGGGCAGGCTCGCCCCGAACTACGGCAAGATAGGGGAGGGAAACCGTTGTGCTTGTCATGGCAGAGAGCTCGATCTTTGCCTTTTCCGCAGCCTCCCGGACTCTCTGGAGAGCAGCAGGGTCTTTATGGAGATCCACCCGGTATTCTTTTTTAAACTCGGAGATCAGGTATTCCGCGACCTCCTGGTCAAAGTCGTCTCCGCCCAGGTGATTGTTGCCGGCGGTGGCCAGAACTTCTATGACACCGGAGGAAATGTCCAGGATGGATACATCAAAAGTGCCGCCGCCCAGATCGTATACCATGATTTTCTGGCTCTGCTCTTTGTCCATTCCGTAGGCAAGAGCAGCCGCAGTGGGCTCATTGATGATTCGCTGCACATTCAGGCCTGCAATTTTGCCGGCATCTTTGGTCGCCTGACGCTGGGCGTCCGTAAAATAGGCAGGGACTGTGATGACCGCATCCTCCACCCGTTCTCCCAGATAGGCTTCTGCGTCTGCCTTCAGCTTTTGAAGGATCATGGCGGAAATCTCCTGAGGGGTCAGAACTTTTCCGTCTATTTTTTTTCGGTAATCCGAGCCCATTTCCCGCTTGATGGAGGAAATAGTACGCTCATGGTTGGTGACAGCCTGCCGTTTGGCGATCTGCCCGACCATCCGCTCGCCCGTTTTGGAGAAGGCTACAACGGAGGGAGTGGTTCGCCCGCCTTCTGCGTTGGGGATAACAGTTGGCTCTCCGCCTTCCATGACAGCCACGCAGGAATTGGTAGTGCCGAGGTCAATACCGATGATTTTGGACATGGTTTCATTCTCCTAAGTGTTTGATGCTTCACCGGAATCCCAGGTGAACCAGGGGCTTCCTTCCTGAGAGGGCTGCGCCTGCTCTTCTGTGGAATAATTCTCCTGGGGATAATAATAGTAGTAATACTGCCGGCCCAGGCCGCCGAAGCAGGCTGCCCGGAGAAGGAATCGGACCAGAATGATGATAAGAATGACCCGGAAGAGGCTGAAACGGCGGACAGGAGCCCGTGTTTCCTGATCGTTTCCGGAGTAATAGTAGGTATGGCCGCCGCTTTGATTCTGCTGATAGCCCTGCCCAAAGAACATTTCAAAGGGGTCAAAATTCTCAAAGCCTTGCTGCCCTTGGCTGCCCCCGGATGCGTTCTGGCTGTTCCCGCCATAAGAGGAATAGCCTCCGTAGCCGGAATAGCCGCCATAATTGGAATACCCACCGCTGTTTTGCCCGGAGTAGGAGTTCCCATAGGGATTGGCGTTCTGATAAGACTGAGGGTTCTTGATCCGGTCATAGGCAGCGTTGATCTCGTTCATCTTCTGCGCTGCCGCAGCATCTCCGGGGTTCAGATCCGGGTGATACTTTTTTGCAAGCTTTCGATATGCATTTTTAATTTCATCCTCGCTGGCTCCGTGGGGAACCCCAAGGACCTCATAGGGGTCTCTTGCCATAAGCATATCCTCAACTGTCTGATTTCAAGCCATATCATAGCACCTTTTGAAGCCCAGGTGTGAATAATCTGCAAATTTTTTCGTCTTGTAGTTCTCTCTCCCTTGTGTTAAACTAGAAATATTGGAAGGGAAGAGAAAAATGGCAATCAAATTGATAGCAATGGATGTGGACGGAACGCTCCTGAACCAGGAGGGGGAAGTCACAAAAGAGGTCAAGGAAGCTTTTCAGGAGGCTGACCGGGCAGGGATAAAACTGGCTTTGGCCACGGGAAGAGTCCGGGCAGAATGTATTCCGCTTCTGATGCGCCTTCCGGAGATCCGATATACGGTGAACTGTACCGGTGCCAGTGTATACGATCTGGACCGGGAAAAAGAGATTTTTGCAAATTCCATTCCCATGGAGATCGTCAGGGAAGTCTATATCCGTCTTTATGATATCAGCTGCCAGTTTGAAGTGATGGCAGACGGAGTGGTTTATTGTGATGCAAAAAAATTCGGCCCCATGACGGCATCTTATCCGGATGGCCATCTCGAATACTATATGCAGACGCTCAGAACCACGCGAACGGCAGTCAATCTGGAGCGGCTGCTCCGCCAGCGCCAGCTCCCTGTCAGCAAGCTCCACATGTTTTTCCGGAATCCAAAGGCGAGCCTTTGGGCGGAACGGCAGCTGCAGGACATGGATCTTCTGGTTCTTCGGTCCGTTCCGGAGAATCTGGAGGTCAACATGCCGGATGTGGATAAAGGTGTCGGCCTTCGCGCGCTTGCGGAATACCTGGAATTGAAACCGGAAGAGGTCATGGCGATCGGGGATAACCTCAACGACGCGGGAATGCTCCGCTATGCGGGCTATCCCACCCTGGTTGCCAACTGCAATCCTTCCGTTCTGCCGTTGGGAAAATACATGACGGCAAGCAACGAAGAAAGCGGTGTCGCCAAGGCGATCCGCGCTGCCCTGGAGGGCAGAATGGAAAGACTTCGGATATGCGGGGAGGGAAGAGAATGAACATTTTGGTCAGTGCCTGCTTGCTTGGAGTAAACTGCCGCTGGGACGGGGGAACGAACGGCCCCAATCCCGCCATATTGGCTTTGATGGAAAAGCACAATCTGATCCCCATCTGTCCGGAACAGTTGGGAGGACTCCCCACTCCCCGGGTGCCTTCCGAGCGGCGGGGTGCCATTGTTGCCTCCAAGAATTATGAGGATGTCACGGAAGAGTTTGAGCGGGGGGCAGAGGAGGCCATGAATCTTGCCCGCCTCTATCACTGCAAGTACGCGATCTTAAAGGAGAGAAGTCCCTCCTGCGGAAGCGGGCAGATTTATGACGGGACTTTCCACAATCGTTTGGTTTCGGGCTATGGAGTCACCGCAGCGCTCCTGACAGCCTATGGAATTACCGTTGTAGGAGAATCGGAGGTCCCGGGCTATTGCTTTGAATAAGGGACTGTAAAACGCCTCATATAAGAATAGAACGAAGGAGAGATCCTTCGTTCTATTTTTTGCTGTTTTTAGGGTGGAATTCCGATTCCTCTCCCTTCAAAAGCCGCCGGATATTGGGTATATGCCGGAAAAGAATCAGAAGAGCGGTCAGAAGAGCTAAGAGGATTCGGGGAAGACTTTGGGAGAAGAGGAGGCAGAGAATGGGGAGAGCAAGGGAGGAGAGGATACTGCAGAGAGATATTTTTCTGGATAGAAAAAAGATCAGGAAGAAGAGAAGAACAGAACAGAGGAGGACTTTCCAGCCCAGAAGAATTGTGACTGCGACTCCGACACTGACACCCTTTCCGCCTTTGAATCCGAAATAGAGCGGATAGCAGTGGCCGAGATTGCAGGCAAGCCCGGCGCAGAGGAGACCCCAATCATCCAAAAGCCACAGCCCAATCCCGCAGGCAAGCAGGGCTTTGAGGACATCCAGGCCGAGGGTAGCAGCTCCGGGCCCCATGCCGAAAACACGGGCCATATTTGTGGCACCGGCATTCCCGCTCCCTTCCCTGCGGATATCCTTGTGAAAATGCCCTTTGGAGAGGAGAACGCTGCTGCTGACGGAGCCCAAAAGGTAGGAAATGGATAATACTATGAAATAGCGAAAAAGCATAGCTTCCTCCGAAGACGATCAGGATGCTGCTATTGTATCAGCCCGGGCAGGGGGAAAGCAAGAGAAATCTGCTGCATCCGGAAAGAATCCCCTTCTTTGTGTAAAATTACAGTTTCCAGGGAGAAATCCGGGAGTATCCGCTTACAAATTTATGTAAAATTTCCAAAAGCTTTTTCTTGCAAAGAATGGATTTTTGTGGTATAGTTATCGGGACCGAAATTTACCATACGGTCATATTCCAGCCGGCTTGCATTACTCCACCTTTCCTGTAGTGCCTGCCGGAAATAAGAATGGAGGAATTTTTACAACCCGTTGGACTGGCGGTGCAACAGTGTGGAGACCTGTTGCAATGCGGCGCGGCTCTTTGCAGTCGGCCGTGAGGTTCCCGATGCGGAGGCAGGGGAACTGCAGTCGTGCATATGGCAGAAGTACAACTGAAAAACATCATGAAGATCTATCCCTTCCTTTCCGGTGAAGAAAAGAAGAAGAGAGAAAAGAAGAGAGCTGAGCGCCCCGAGAAGGAACGCCCCAATCTTCAGATCACTGAGCGCGGTGTCGTAGCAGTCCAGCAGTTCAGCCTGGATATTGCTGATAAGGAATTTATCGTTCTTGTCGGTCCTTCCGGCTGCGGTAAGTCCACCACCCTGCGTATGGTTGCCGGTCTGGAAGAGATCACCGAGGGCGACCTGATCATCGACGGCAAGCGCATGAATGATGTCGCTCCTAAGGACAGAGATATTGCAATGGTCTTCCAGAACTATGCTCTGTACCCCCATATGACTGTTTATGATAACATGGCCTTCTCCCTGAAGCTGAAGAAGACCCCCAAGGCTGAGATCGACAAGAAGGTCCGCGAAGCTGCTGAGATCTTGGACATCACCCAGTATCTGAACCGTAAGCCCAAGGCTCTGTCCGGCGGTCAGAGACAGCGTGTTGCTATCGGCCGTGCCATCGTTCGTAATCCTAAGGTCTTCCTGATGGACGAACCTCTTTCCAACTTGGATGCTAAGCTCCGTAACCAGATGCGCGCTGAGATCATCAAGCTCCGTGAGAAGATCGATACCACCTTCATCTATGTTACCCATGACCAGGTTGAGGCTATGACCCTTGGCGATCGTATCGTCATCATGCGTGACGGCTTCATCCAGCAGATCGGTACTCCTCAGGAAGTTTTCAACCATCCTGCAAACCTCTTCGTCGCAGGCTTCATCGGAACTCCTCAGATGAACTTCTTCAATGATGCCAAGCTCGTTCTGGAGAATGATGTTTACTTTGTGGAGATCATGGGCAAGAAGTTCGAGCTGCCCGCTGACAAGCAGGAAGCTCTGAAGGCTCAGAATGCTCAGAACATGGATGTTATCGCAGGCGTTCGTCCTGTCCATGTGAACATTGCTGACGAAGGCATCGCCGCTACCATCGACGTCTCCGAGATGATGGGCTCCGAGCTCCACCTCCACATGAACGCCAATGGCTCCGATGTCGTCGCTGTTGTTCCTACTGTTAACATCGACACCAAGAAGATGGCTAACCACAGCGAAGTCAAGTTTGACTTTGAGGCTCGCCTGATCAACCTCTTCGACAAGGAAACCGAGAAGAACCTCTTCTGATTTCAAAAAGAAAAGCCCATCCGCTTCAAGCGGATGGGCTTTTTTCTTCGTCCAGTTTTTTCAGCAGCTCCGGGATATTCGCCCGTTCCAGGCCATAGGCAAGGGGAATGCCCAAAAGGTAGAGAGCGGCGGATTCCCCCAGAGCGACCTGCCCTCCATAGAGGAGAAGACCCTGAAGAGCAGAGTCAGGTGTCAGTGTCAGACTGAGTTCGGCTCCTACCAGCAGAGCATTGCAAAGGATCAAAGGCAGGGGGAAGAGCCACTTTTGGCGGATCTTTCCGGCAAGAAGACAGCCGAGCAGAGTAGCGGCGGACCCGAAAACCAGATCCAATGCGGAAACCGTAGAGAAAAGGTTCGCGAGAATACAGCCGAGGGTCAGCCCCCAGACACTCTTGGGATAAAAAAGGCAGAGGAAGCAGAGGGCTTCTGCGAGACGAACCTGGATGGGGCCATAGGCCCAGGGAGCGGAAAGCACGGTTATGGCTGCGTATAGGGCAGCAAGGGCTCCCAGATAAGTGATTTTCTTGGTGTTCATAAAAAATGGACGCAACGCGCCCATCCTCCATAGTTTTGTTTTATGACAGGATGGTTTCGAACTGTCTCCCATATCCTAGCACAGATCCGGAAAATGGTCAAGGATCTTAAGCCGGGCGCTTCTTCTCAGAATCACGGGTTTAAGGATTTATAATAGGCAATGAGATAGTCAACGGCTTCTCCGTAGGATTTTGTGCCGCTTTCCTCCGAGAAGGCCTTCAGATAGCGGTCATTCACCTTGTCGGCGATCTCCTGCGTTTTGCCCTGATAGGGCTCATAATGCTTCACAGAACCTCTCAGATCTGCCCGCAGTAAAGTTTCTTCCCCGTTCCAGAGCTGGGATACTGCGGAAGGGTCTTCCTCATAGAGGGCATTATAGCAGTAGAGGAATGCGCTGTAGTAGCCGGAGTATCGGAAACTGTTGTTATCGTTTTGAATGCAGGCGAGAAACGCCGCAAAATTGGCCTCGTCTTCTCCGGCGATTCCGCAGCGGTGAGCAACCTCATGGCACATCGTGTGGGGCATGGAAGGGGCGTAAGTATTTGGGGTCACAGTGCTTTCTCCGGTAAAGCAGACGAAAAGCCCCACGATTCCGCTGTAATCGAAAAGAGGCCGGGTCAATACTGCTTTCTTGACGGGAGCACTGCTGCAGGAGAATATGGGATAAGATTTTCCCAATTCCTCAAAACTTCCGCCCGCAATTTTAGCAAGAGTGCGGAAATCCTCTTCTGCTGGAGAGCCGTCTGCTTTTCGGGGGATCAGAGGGGCATAGGCCTCCGCTTTTTCCTTGTAGAACCTTGCGGCGCTGAGAAGCTCCTCTTTGGAGTTTTCGGTGATTTCCAGGTTCAGGTCCTCTGAAATGGGAGGGGCATAGTGGTTCATTCCCCAGAGAAAGACAAAGAGGAAGAAGGGAAGGACTCCGATTCGAAGGACCCAGTTAAACCATTTGAGAAGGGATTTTTTCTTCCGGAGTCTGTGAAAAAAGCTGAAGAAAAAGAGAAAGATCAGAAGGAGCAGGAGGAGCTCCCAAAGGGCAAAGGGGATTTTTCCGGAGAAAACGGAAAGCCCATCCATCATTTTTTTGCTGAGATTGCGGTAAAAGGGAAAAACCACATTTCCGTAGTGCTTGCCGACAAACATTCCTGCCCCGGAAAAGAGCAGAAGCGCAAAAACAAAAACCAAAGCATTGAGGAAAGATGCCATTTCATGCCTCCTCGGGAGGGAAGTGGGAAAGAAGCAATTCCCGGAGAGTCTGCTCTGCGTTCTCCTGAACTTCCTTTTGCAGTTCCTGATAGAGGGAATGAAGCTTTTTGGCATTTTTCGTCAATTTTGCGCCGCCGCCTTCCTTGCCTCCGGTGGAGCGAAGCAAAAGGGGCAAGCCCAGGTTTTCCTCACAGTGGCGGAGGATCGTCCAGGCTTTGCTGTAAGCCATACCCATCTTTCCCGCCGCAGAGCGCAGAGAACCGGTCTCCTCAATGCAGCAGAGGAGCTCATCGATGCCGGGACCGTAAGCTTTGTCCCCGGAAAAGAGGCGAAGCTGCAGCGCAGGGCGAAGGGATGCAAAGGGAGAACCTTTCAGGGAAGCGTCTTCATGATGTTTTTGACTGTTTGCACTCATTTTTTTCTCCAAAAAGAAGGGAGGGGACGAACCCCTCCCAAAGGATCATTTCTTTTCTGCCAGAATTCGTGTCAGCTCCGCCATGAAGCTGTTGATATCCGTGAATTGCCGGTATACGGAGGCAAAGCGGACATAGGCGACCTCATCCAGAGGCTTCAGCCTTTCCATGACCAACTCACCGATATCCGAAGATTTGATTTCGTGGTCCATGGAGTTTTGCAGAGACTGCTCAATGTCATCGACAGCCTTTTCCAGCTCTTTCAGGGGAACCGGCCGTTTTTCACAGGCGCGAACCATGCCGTTCATGACTTTATTCCGGTCAAAGGACTGCCGGGTACCATCCCGCTTAACCACGATGATCGGGGCGATCTCCACCATCTCGTAGGTGGTAAAACGGTGGCTGCATTCCAGGCATTCTCTCCGGCGGCGGATACTGGAATTATCCTCCGAGTGGCGGGAATCAATGACCTTGCTTTCTTCAAAACCGCAGTAGGGACACCTCATAAGCAAAAATCCCCTTTTTCTTTCATTCTATCATGATTTTACGTCCTTGTCTATCCTCTTTCGCGGAAAAAGCAGACCTCAATGTGCTGAGCAAGGTGTAAAAATATGCGCGGAAGAAGTGAAAATAAGCCTTGACAAAGCATATCCCCTTCGCTATAATAACGGGGCTATGGACGATTAGCTCAGCTGGTAGAGCATCCGCTTGACGTGCGGAAGGTCGCAGGTTCGAGTCCTACATCGTCCACCAACAAAAACCACACATTTGTCTACCGGACAAATGTGTGGTTTTTGTTAACTAAGTGTTCCGCTCGCGCGGAACGTTAAGCTTGCTTCGCAAGTGAAGTGCCCTTCGGGTGTGAAGTGTGCTTCGCACGATAGGAAGCGGAACACTTAACTTCACTTTGCGGCG
>JAZUFG010000008.1:0-17678 GCA_045640565.1 Oscillospiraceae bacterium
GACCGGGACCCCACAAGGTTTTGATATGCCTAATGAAAAAAACGCGGCTGCCGAGAGAAAAAACTCTCGGCATCCGTCTTTTATCCGAAACAGGATCTTATTTCAGATACTCCGGCTTCAGGAAGGCAGAATACTTTCCGCTGTCGATATCACGGATCGCCAGCGTGACAGGCTTTTCCGTCAAGCTCTCGCCCTTCTCCTCTGCCTCATCGGAAATCTCTCTTGCACGGCGAGCAATAGCATTGACCAGCAAATAGCGGCCATCAATGCGTTTCAATAATTCGGGTACGGGTGGGTATAACATATCTCATTCCTCCTACGGTTTTTTACTCAGTTGGGTTTTCCTGCTGGGATGTGCGGCAGCGCGCTGCGCGGATAATAGCCAGAAGCTGCTCAGCCGCTTCTTCCTGCTTTCCGTTCTCGCTGACAATCACATAGTCATACTCCGGAATCTTCTGATACTCCCGGCGGGCAGCAGCAAGGCGGCCCAAAATTTTATCTTCCGCCGTATCTCCTCTGCCCCGAAGTCTCCGCTCCAGTTCTTCAAAGGACGGTGCCTTAATAAAAACAGAAACAGCATCCGGCCTCTTGGCCTTCACCTGCATGGCTCCCTGAACTTCAATATCCAGCAAGATATCATAGCCTAAATTACGGGCTTCGTCAATAGGCTTTGCAGGCGTGCCGTAATAGTTTCCCACATATTCTGCGTGTTCCAGAAGTTCATCTTTTTCCACCATATCCAGAAATTCTTCCTTGGATATGAAGTAATAGCTGACACCGTCCACTTCCCCGGGGCGAATCTCCCGGGTCGTGGCAGACACGGAAAAGCGAAGACTGGGATAGTTTTCCATGACTTTTTTTACAATGGTACTCTTTCCCACGCCGGAAGGTCCCGACATAATGATCAATTGTCCTTTAGCCATTTTCTTTTCCCTCCTCGCCATCCTTACAGCGGGCTGCAACCGTTTCCGGAGAAAGTGCGGAAAGAATCACATGGTCCGTATCCATCAGGAGCACAGACTGCGTCTTTCTTCCGTAACTGGCATCAATACACATGCCGCGCTCCTTAGCCTCCTGGATCAGCCGCTTGATGGGAGCGCTGTCGGGACTGATAACTGTCAGCAAATGATCCGAAGAAACCAGGCTCCCAAAACCGATATTGATCAACTTCATGGAATTCCTTCCTCACAAAAAACTCTACTCGATATTCTGGACCTGCTCGCGAATCTTTTCCAATTCAGCCTTAATGGCAACCACATGGCGAGCCTGTTCCAGATCGTTTCCTTTGGAACCAATGGTATTGGATTCCCGGTTCATCTCCTGAAGCAGAAAATCCAGTTTTCTTCCGATGGGGCCCCCCGCCGTGAGCATTTGGTCCATCTGCGCAAAGTGGCTGCGAAGGCGTACCGTCTCTTCGTCAACAGCAATCTTATCCGCATAGATGGCAGCCTCCTGAAGAATCCGCCCCTCATCAATCTGCGTGGAAGCAAGGACCTCCTGCATTTTTTCCGCCAGTCTGGCCCGATAATTCTCCAAAGTAACAGGACTGCGCTTCTCTACCTCGGCAACAAAATCAAGGATGGTAACGGCCCGATTCCGAAGATCCTGCTCCATGGCCTCGCCCTCTTTTGCACGCATGGAACTGTGCTTCTCAAGGGCGGCATCCAAAACCTTCAAAAGCTGGCTTTGGGCCTCATCCTCATCCATCTCTTCCCGCTCGATAGAAAAGACATCCGGCAAAGAAGTCACGGAAGAGACCGATATATCGTCCTTCACTCCATAATCGGCCACAAGGCTTTTCATGGCCTTCAGATAGCTTTCTACCACAGAACGGTTCAGTGTGACCTCAACATCCTCGCCTTCCTGATTCCGTACTGTAACGAAAACATCAACCTTGCCACGGCTGATCGCATCCTTGATCTTTTTTTTCACTGCATCCTCTGCATAGCTAAAGGCCCTGGGCAGCTTTACACTGCAGTCCAAATAGCGATTATTCACAGAGCGGAGCTCCACCGTGATTTCCCGGTTTCCGAAAAGCTCCGAAGCGCGGCCATAGCCGGTCATGCTGTAAATCATAGTTCCTCCAAGCCGATGATCCGGCTTTGTAATTTTTTCATTGAAAGCTTTTTTTCACTCAAAACCACCAGGCCGACTCCCAAAAGAAAGCCGATGAAACCCAGGAGGCCGGGGCGCCATAAAAGAAGACACCCAAGGGCATAACCCGCAAAGAAAGAAAGAATCGGAAGAAAATAGACCAGAACGGCGGCACCCAAAACAGCTCCGGAATCGGATTCTAAAAGGACCCGATCCCCCACTTTTGCCGCTATCCCGTTCACTGCTTTCACCGTCAGCTCCTGCTGAAAGGACGCACAGCCTCCGCAATGGGAACAGTCCCCACTGCAGGCGGATTTCCTAATTACCTGCACAAGCGCAAATCCGTCCTCACAGACCTCTTTCACAACGCCGGTTTTCTGCATGTTCAGCTAACCTTCCCCGGATCTTCAAGCCTTTCTTCCAAAGAGTCCTGATACTCCTCTTCCGTCATGAGTTTATAAGAAACCGTATAGGAGCCGAGAACTCCACAGTCATTTGCCGCGGAATCCACAAACACGCGGACATTGGAGCAGGTGTAATTGCCGGATTTTCCGGTATTGTCCGAAATATCCGCCACCATGCGAATATTACCCACCGCCAACTGGTTCACAGAGGCAGCCGGACCCCGGACCGTCACGGAAACGGAGTTCGTCACACTCTCGGCTACATAACCGTTCGGCTCATTGGCAAAGCTGATGTCAGAAACCTGGATCGTCTTTTCACTGAGACCTACCAGGGTAATGGCAATATCTGCAGATATCTCTCCGGACTCGCTGCGAACGCCATTCGGGAGGATAATCGGCCTGTTGATCGTGCGATCTCCGTCAATGGCAGCAAGACCGATCGTTTCTATAATGACCTTATTCATGTCATTCAGGATCGCTTCTTCGCCGGAAATTGTAATAAACGCGGGCGAAATCTCCCACATCACATTGGCTTCGCTTGCTCCGCCTCCGGGCTCTATCGCAATCGCCAGAGGAATCTGCTTTGTGAAACGGACTTTCGTCGTAACACCGACTGTGTCTGCATCCACCGTGAGCCCGGTCATATCCGTTTCTTCTCCGCCCTCATTCATAAGCGTGTAAGAGGACTCCCGGGTGAAGCCGGCGCTGATGTTTTCATCGTCAACGACGATCACAGCCTTGGAAACAGGAGCAACCCTGGCAGCTGTTCCCGTTACGGAAATGGAATTCACCGTGGGCAGGCAGGACTCCAGAAGATAGTCTTCTGCAAGGGTGCCCTTCCAAAGGACCTTTACGGGGACCTCCTTTTTCACCAGTTCTTCCACGGTAAAGGTAATGCTGGAAAGGCTCCTGCTTTCTACCGTCAAAGAGGACGCCTGAATGGAGTTCGGATAGGTAATCGTGTAGCTGCGGGTAAATTCATCCGCTGCCTGGATCTTGGAAACATCAACCGAAATGGTGATGTTATTGCTGTCTAAAGAAGTCACCACGCTGCGTTTTCCGGTAATGCGGAGGGTCACGGCGCTGTCACGGCCGGAGGTAATCGTTAAATTCCTGTCCCGAAGCGTTTCCTCACCTACAAAAGTCACGGGAATATTCTCAATGACCTCCGTGGAGTTCTGGCTGACAGCAGTAACCACATAAGACCACAGCAAAACGGAAACGAGGAGCGAAAGGAGAACCGTCATCCAAGTTCTTTTCTTATCCATCGCTTTCCTCCTTTTCCTCTTTGATCTGCTGCGCCCCTTTCCCCTGTTTTTTCTGAGGGCGCAGCTTTTCAAAGGCTTCCGAGAACTTTGCAAAAGTATCTTCTTTTTCGATTTCCTCTTCCCGGAGTTCAGAGATCAGCAACAGACGAAGGGTCTCCGGAGATAGACCACGCTTGAGCATACCTCCCACTGCTACGGAAATAACACCCGTTTCTTCAGAAACGATAACCACTACCGCATCTGTGGCTTCACTCATTCCGATACCCGCACGATGCCGGGTTCCCAGGTCGGAGCTGATGGAAGTGCTCTCCGACAACGGAAGAACACAACCGGCTGCGGCAATCCTGCTGCCGCGGATAATCACCGCGCCGTCATGCAGGCTGGCCTTTGTGAAGAAAAGATTCCGGAGGAGCTCTGTGGAAACTTCCGCATCCACGACCGTTCCGCTGGCAAAAAATTCATCCAGCATATAGTCCCGTTCAAAAACCAGGAGAACACCGGTTTTTTCCTTGGACATGATCTCGCAGGCAGCCACCACTTTATTGATCGCCTGCTGATTGATGGAGATGGTGTCCTTCTGGGAGAGAATATGGAGAGATCTGGATCCGACCCGTTCCAGGAGCTTCCGGAGCTCAGGCTGGAAGACGATGATCAGGGCAATGAAACCAACCTCCAAAATTTTACTGAGAAGGAAGTTTGTCATCCGAAGCTTGACGAGATCCGTCACCCAGGTAATCAGCAAAAGCAATGCGACCGCTACGGCAATTCGCATGGCGGAGGTAGAACGAATTCTGGTGAAGATCACATAAAAGAGAACAGCTACCAGAAGAATATCCAAAATATCCATAATCCCAATGGATCTTAACAGGGATGTAAAGTTGGAAAAGAATGCAGAAAATGCCATAATTGCGGTCACCTGCCTTTCAGATTTGGCTAACAGCTTTAAGCGGTTATACAGGGATATTGTATATCACATGTCTGAGGATTGCAAGGGCTTTTCCCTGAAAAAACTGCCAAAGTGAATTGACTTTCTTCCACTATAATTCTATAATTTACCCGTAGATTTTTTTACTTTCCCACAAGAAAGGGCGCACCCATGATTTATTTAAAACTATATTGGGAGTTTTTCAAGGCCGGCCTCTTTGCTATTGGAGGCGGAATGGCCACACTCCCCTTTTTAAAAGATATCGGTCTGAAAACCGGCTGGTTTACGACAGGTCAATTGGCAGACATGGTGGCTATCTCCGAATCCACCCCCGGCCCGATCGGCGTAAACATGGCCACTTATGTAGGCTATACCGTTGGCCGGCAGGCAGTCCCCGGCCTGGCAGGTTCCCTTTTAGGTTCCCTGATCGCCACCTTGGGGCTCATCACTCCCTGCACGATCATTATCCTCATCATTGCCCGGGTCCTCTATTCCTTCCGGAATAACCGAACCGTTGAGTCCGCCTTTTATGGGCTTCGTCCTGCTTCTGCTGCCCTGATCTGCTCTGCTCTTCTCTCCCTGATTTCCATTGCCCTTCTGAACACAGAGCTTTTCCGGCAGACCGGTGTGTTCTGGGATCTGATCAGCCTGAAATCCTTGATCCTTGCAGCCGTTCTGATCATCCTGACCCGTTGGGTGAAGGTCACCAAAGGTCTTCATCCTCTTTGGTTTATTCTTTTCTCTGCAGTCGTGGGAATTGTTTTCCAATTCTGATTCATCGGAGGCAATATGGGATTTGCTGATTTAAGCGTGAAGATGATCCTCATTGTGGCCGTGGGCATCTTTCTGGGTTCTTTCATGGATGCCATTGCCGGAGGCGGAGGAATCATTACCCTCCCTACCTACCTTCTGGCCGGGCTCCCCGTCCATTTTGCTCTGGGCACCAACAAGCTTTCAGCCGGCATCGGCACCTTTTTCTCCACCGGCCGCTACATTAAAAACGGATATGTGGACTGGGTCCTGGGTATTCCCTCCATTCTCCTGGCTCTTGCGGGCTCTGCCTTCGGAACGAAATTACAGCTGATGCTTCCGGAGCGTTACCTTCAGTTCCTGCTTCTTCTTGTTCTGCCTGTGGTCGCCATTGTAACGCTCCGGCAAAAAAGCTTTCCGGAAACGGACGGAGATATTCCCCGGGGAAAACAAATTGCCATTGTCTGCGCAGCCTCCCTGGTTATCGGCGCCTATGACGGTTTTTACGGTCCCGGAACCGGCACCTTCCTTCTTCTCATTTTCTGCAATCTGGCAAAAATGAATGTACGCACCGCCGGCGGCAACATGAAGATCGTCAATCTCAGCTCCAATATCGGAGCTTTGGTCACTTCCGTCCTCTCCGGAAAGGTCTTCTTCGCTTTAGGTTTCATCGGTGCTGTCTTCTCCATTGCCGGCCATTCACTCGGTTCCAAGCTGGCCATCAAAAACGGCTCCAAAATCGTGAAACCCGCCGTCGTTGTGGCGCTGATTCTTCTTACTGTCAAAGTCATCAGCGGATTATTCTCTTAACTGCAAAAGAAACTGCCAATGAGCACGCCTTCGGAAGGCTGCTCATTGGCAGTTTTTTATGGGTATTATCCGTTTTGGGTCCTACCCTTCCCCATTCAGGTAGTCGATGGCATATCCCGCATAGATGGCGGCGCCGACGAAGAGGCAATCTTCATCCACCTCAAAGTCACCGTTGTGGTGGGGCAGGCAGGTTCCCGGTCTTTCCGGATTTCCGGAGCCCACATAGGCATAGCATCCCGGAACACCCAGAATGAAATCCGCCATATCATCTGCTCCCAAGGAGGGAGTGCGGGAAGTGATAACCTTTTCCAGACCGAAAAGCCCTATCGCCGTCTTCTGAACCTCTTCACAGCAGGAGGCATCGTTAATCAGCGGCGAAGCATAATCCCGGATCTCCACCTCTGCCGTTCCGCCGTAAATGGCAGCAGTATTCTCGGCAAGGGCTGTGAGCTCGGCTTTCACCTGCTCCCGCTGTTCCGGCTTGAAAGCGCGGATCGTCCCCTCCAGGATTGCCTCATGGGGAACCACATTATAGACGCTTCCGGAGGCAAGCTTCCCAAAGCCAATCAAGACATTGTCCATGGGGCTGATGCGCCGTGTAATCAAGGCCTGGGAACCTACGACGATCTGGCTTGCAATATAGAGAGCATCCACGCCATCCTGGGGAGTGGAAATGTGGGACCCGACACCGTGTACCGTAATACGAACATAATCGCAGCTTGCATTGCAGGCACCCGGCACGACGGCAATCGTCCCCGTCCGAAGATTGGAAGCCACATGAATACCGAAGCAGCGATCAGCACCGGTAAGGACACCTTCACGGATCACCGCACGGGCGCCGTAGCCCACCTCCTCAGCCGGCTGAAAAACGAAGCGAACACTCCCGCCAAAGCTTTCCTTATGCTCGGCAAGGTATTTTGCCGCACCTAACAGGGATGCGGTATGGGCATCATGGCCGCAGGCATGCATTTTCCCCGGGTTTTCGCTTCTGCAGGGAATATCTGCCGTCTCCTGAATGGGAAGCGCGTCCGTATCGGCACGGAGGACAATCGTCTTCTTGCCCTCTAAATTGCCTTTTAATTCCGCAGCGATCCCGGTTCTCCCGACACGGGAATGTGGGATTCCCAAAGCATCCAACTCCCGCTCGATTTTTTTCTGGGTCTCAAATTCCTCCCGGGCAATTTCGGGATGGCGGTGAAGCCAACGGCGCTGCTCCAAAAGATAGCTGCCGTCTTTTTTTATCTGTGCAAGCAGCGCATCATATGCCGTGCTCATTTCTTACCTGCCGCTTCACGGAGAGCATCCAGAGAATCATACTTGTAGGAGTAGAGCGTCAAAGGCGCGATCAGCGTATCCGCAATGGTTTCAATCTCATAGCCGACAGCATCCACTTCCTTGGCAAGATATGCCTTGTGCTGGAAGGAGTTCAGGTCGATATCACCATTATTCAGTGCCTCATTGGGAAGATTGTAAGCATCAAAGACAATCAGATCCAGATAGATGCCGGCATTGTTCTGATCCAGAACATACTGCGTAGCGATCCACTGATCGTTGGAAGCACCGCAGACACCAACCTTGACAACAGTTTTGCCCTCGGGGCTGCTCTTATAATTGTCAATCAGGGAAAGGAGTTCTTCGTCGCTCATATCGGTATTCTGATAATCAAATGCGGGCAGATATGCCTCGGCATACTTGGCAACAAAGTACTGCGCAACCAGATCTGTCTGGAAGGCATCACAGACGGTCTTATAGACGGGGTTATCCTTCTCCGCACTGCGGGCAACGATAATATTCACAAAGGGGTTGTCTCCGCCCTCGCCCTGGGACTCAATAAACAGTCCGTCCTTAGAAGGGCAGAGGCCGATGGGAGCAGCATAGGTACCGTTGATGGTAGCAGCACCGAAATCATCCAGCGTAGAGGGCAGGGTGTTTGCCGTAGTAGGAACGATTTCAATATTATAGATATACTCGGTTACATCCTTCAGCTCCGGAGTCCAGCCCGCAGCAGGGTCAACCTTGATCAGGCCGGCACTCTCCAAAAGCTTAATGGCACGGCCGCCGTTTGTGGCGTCATCGGGAATTCCGATTTTCATGGGTTCGGAACTCTTTTTTCCACAGGCACAAAGGGTGCAAACAGATGCAAGGACGAGAACAAGAGCGATAATTTTCTTTATCATAATGCTTTCTCCTTTTTATTTTCTTTTTTCCGAGAAAACAGCTTGCGATTTGTTGTTTTCTTGGAAAATATATTTCCTGCGCTCTGCAGCAGAGAAATAACAATGAGAAGGGCAACAACACAGACATCCACAATATCGTTGTGGTGAAGATTCTGCCCGTAGTTAATGGCGAAACTGCCGATACCCCCCGCGCCAACGGCGCCGGCCATGGTGGTCAGTCCGATCAGGCTGATGGCCGTCACGGTAATCACCCGTATGAGATCCGGCACAGCCTCATGGAGATAAACCCGGAAGATAATGCCGACTTTACTGGAGCCCATAGCGGTAGCCGCCTCGATTTTTCCTTTTGAAACCCCTGCCAGTGCTACTTCAACCTGACGGGTAAAAAACGGAACTGCGCCAAAAATAAGCGGGACAATTGCCCCCCGCACACCAATGGCCGTCCCCACGATGATACGCGTCAAAGGGATGAGGAAAATCAAGAGAATCAAAAAAGGAATAGAACGGAAAACATTCGTTAATTTATCTACGATCTGATAAACAACTGCATTCTCCCACAGTCCTCCCTTTTTCGTCACAGTGAGGATCACGCCGAAGGCAAAACCGAAGAGAAGGACAAAAATTCCGGAAATCAGAAACATCTGTACCGTAGCTGAGCAGCTTTCCGTAAATTTGTCCCAATAGGCTACCACATTCGGCATAATGCCGTTAATCCATTCGGCCATCCACTATCACCTCCACCGTAACTTTTTTCTGCCGGAGATATTCTATCGCGGCTTCCACATTCTCCCGTTCCCCGCTGATAATCTCAATCATACTGCCCAGGGGGATGCTTTTCAGCACTTCCAGATCCGCCAGGAGAATACTGATATTCACGCCGAATTTCCGGGAGACCTCAGAGATCAAGGCCTCTCCCACGCAATCCCGGTCATAGGTACATTTCACCAGAATGCCATCCTTCCCGGGAGTGACAAGCGCCTTATTTGCCTCAAATATCTCTCCCACATTTCCGATATGGGAACTGCTATAAACGAATTTTTTCGTGATTTCCTGCTGGGGATGGGCAAAAACCTCATAGACATCGCCCTCCTCCACGACACGTCCCCCTTCCATGACTGCCATTCTTCCGCAGAGGGACTTGACAACTTCCATCTCATGGGTGATGAGGACGATCGTGAGCCCAAGCTTTTGATTGAGATCCCGGAGAAGATTCAAAATGGATTTGGTGGCATCCGGGTCCAAAGCACTTGTGGCTTCATCGCTCAGGAGGATCTTCGGCCTGTTTGCCAAAGCTCTTGCAATAGCCACTCGCTGCTTCTGTCCGCCGGAGAGCTCCGAGGGATAAGAATTCTCCTTATCCTCCAGGGCAACCAGCTTCAGAAGCTCGCGAACCCTGGCCGTGATCCCTTCCATTTTGTAACCGCGATATTTGAGCGGGTAGGCCACATTATCAAAAACCGTGGAGCGGTCCAAAAGGTTGAAGTGCTGGAAAATCATGCCAATATCGGAGCGCAGAACACGCAGATCTTTTTCCGTAGCGCGGCGACTTTGGCCGTCCTTTTCCCCTGAGAAAAAGAGTTTCCCTGCTTCTGCGGAGAATGTGCCGACTCCGCTCACTGTGATACTGCCGGAATCCGGTCTTTCCAGAAAGTTCAGGCAGCGCACAAGAGTGGACTTGCCGGCACCGGAATAGCCGACGATGCCGTAAATCTCTCCTTCTGCAACGCTCAGGGAGACATCCTGAACCGCATGCAGGGTGTTATGCAGGTAGCTTTTACTTACATGGTCAATGCTGATCATAGGTTCCCTCTCCTAATTCCAACAAAAAGGCCGGAGGCTCACAGCTTCCGGTCTTCAATCAACTTCAATATGATTTCAGCCTTTGGCAGCAAGCAGAGAAGCCCGGGCGCGCACCATCGTGCGCATGCTCATGCACATGCCCATGCCCATCATTGTTTCTCTGCGAAGCATCATGGCTAAAACCTTCCTCATCCAAGAGTGCATAGATTATATGACATCCCTTGGGGAAAGTCAACAGAAAAAGGACAAACGCGCAGCCGTTTTTCTCCCAGCTGCGGGAAAAAGTTCAAAAAATGTCCGCTTTCTTCAATTTTTCCGGGAAACTCAGGCCTATTTACGGCAGAATTCTCCGCATGGCCCAATCAAACAGTTCCTTCTGGCCGGGCTGAACATTTTCAAAGAGAAAGCTGTTTTCCTCCGTTATGATCCTGGCTTTCGGGAAGAAGAGTTTCTTTTCATACTCGGCACTCTTCAGAAAGGCTGCCGGAATACTTTTGACCCCGCCTGCTGTCAAAAGCCCCGCCTGAATAATCAAAAGGCGGCGGTCCGTGACGGCAACAAGCTTACGGGCTCCTCCCTCTACTCCCGTAAAGATGCAGTTCAGGCTTTCGTCCTCCTCCAGAATCTCTGCAAGCGGTTTCAGCTCTTTCTTGTAGTAATACTGATAATAGATGCCCAACTCCTGCAGGCGCAGATCCAAACTTTTTCTGTTCATACCGTCACCAACCGCTTTCTTTATCTCTAAAAAAGGAACTCCTGCAAATGCAGGAGTTCCTTCTCTATCAAAGGTTATTTTTTGAGAATGGAATCTTCCTTCACAAATCCCAGCTTCTTGGCAATGCAGGCTGTGCAGGTCAGGTCGCCGGTAACATTCAATGCCGTACGGCCCATATCCAGGATAGCGTCAATACCAAGAATCATGGCATAAGCACCGGCAAGGACCGTTCCCTCTTCAATAGGCATATTGATGCCCTGCATGACCATGGCCAGCATGATCGCACCGGCGCCGGGAACACCGGCGGTACCGATGGAGGCCAGCGTGGCAAGGAGAACGATCATAGCCATCTCACCGATGGTCAGGGGTCTGCCATAGCAGGACATGACCAGGAAGAAGGCGCAGACGCCCTGATAGATTGCCGTGCCGTCCATATTGATGGTGGCGCCCAAGGGCAGGGAGAAGGCATAAACTTCTTTATCAACGCCCAGGTTCTCTGCAGCCTTCATGGATGTGGGCAGGGTACCGTTGGAGGAACGGGTAACAAAGGCGGTGATGAAGGGTGTCCGGGCTTCCTTGAAGAAGGGCTTGATCTTGATCCGGTAAAGCTTGAGCAAACCGCCGTAGACCACGATGATATGGATAGCGTAGCCCAGGAAGCAGGCAACGGTAACGGTAACCAGCGCACCGGCCACCTGCGCGCCGTTCTTGGCAAAGACTTCGCAGATCAAAACCGCAACGCCGATGGGAGCATACTGCATGATGCCGGAAACGACCCAAAGCATGATTTCCGTGAAGCAGTCAAAAACCTTGAAGGTGGTATCGGCAATATCTTTGATTCTTTCGTCCTTGGAAATCCGCATGAAGCTGATTGCCAGGCCGAGAAGGAGGTTGAAGAAAATGACCTGTAGAACGGTCTCGTTGACCAAAGCGGAGAGGATGCTGGTGGGAACGATATTGTAAATTACCTCCCAGACATTAGTCTCTGCAGTCTTGCCGGCAGCGTCTGCAGCCAACTCGGTAACGGCAGCCAGTTCGGCATGAGGCTGGAAAATATTTGCCATCAGAAGGCCAATCGCAACGCCGATAGCGGAGGTAATGAGATAGATAACAATGACACGGATACCGACTCTGCCTACATTGGCAGGCGAAACAGAGGAGGCGCCTACGACCAGAGAGGCAACAATCATGGGAATGATAATCATCTTCAAGAGTCTGGTGAAGATGGTGCCAAACATAGAAATCCATGGGGGGAGCGTTGTAATCCCGCAGGCAGCGAGAATAATACCGGCAACGGCGCCGACCACAAGACCAATCAGGATCTTATAGAGAACATTGAAGTTCAGATAAGCCTGAAAAAAGCCTTTCTTTTTGGGAGCTTCTTCGTTCATAGGGGACCTCCAAATGAAAAATAATTCTTAACGGCGGATAACCCACCGATTTTTAGTATAAACTTGCTTTGATGCTTTTTCAAGATTTGTAATAGAAAATATGAATTATTTTCATAAATTCTATCATTTGCACAAAATTCCCTAAAAAAAGGAAAGAACCGCTTTGAAAACTTGTGCCAATTCAACAAAGAAACGGAGGGCTTTTTCAGTCCTCCGTCTCACGGTATTTTTAACTGTAAAAGATTGATAAAAGGAATCCTGAATCAGTCATCGCAGAATTCCAATTTTACCTTTTTTTGCGAAATGGAATAGGGAGTTCTCATCTCCACCACATCCACACATTCATCCAGGGTTTCCTGCAGTTTTTCAACGACGCTGATGATCTCTTTCCGAACATCCTCCTCATCTGTGCAGGCCCGGACCAGGAAACAGTCATCCAAAATCTCAAAGCCCTTCACAGCGGCATGAGCACGGCGGTGAATGGTGTCAACCAATTCATACTCAATTGCCAGGTTGCGGTCCGCTGCGATATCCATCTCATCGGAAAGGCGGATCAATGCTGCCAAATAGGGCAGACATACCTTTTTCCCGGATGGCATCTCAAGGCCGGAGGAGAATTCTTCATTATCATAGAGATTGGTCTTCCGGTGGCCTCTTGCCACCTGAGAAACCGCAAGAAGCTGCTGCGCGGAGGGAATTTCCAGCAGTTCCGAATAGCGGTGGATCATATAGGAGCTGAACTCCTGGTGGAAGGCCCGGATCAACTCTTTTCTGCCGGCATCCGGATGGGCTTCCCGGTAGGATTTGCTGACCACGATGGACTCCGTCTTCTCATAGAGCTCCTCGGAAATCCCCATGCCGATATCATGAAGATAGCAGCCGGCCAAAAGGGCATAGAGTTCTTCATCGTTCATCTTCTGAACGTTTTCAGGACCGATCAGACGGTTGCAGAACTCAATGACATGAAGGGCATGATTGACCGTATGATCCGTAAAATCCGGAAAATAGTTCTTATATCTTTCCAGTAATCTTACCGCAACAAAACCGATATCCAGAAAGCGGCGATGCAAATCCGGGTTCAATTCCTTCAGCCGTGTCTCGCAGAGATAATCATAGCCTTGCATGAGCCTGCCTCCTTCTCTTATTTGTTGTGCCGTATTATAGCAGTCTTTTCTGAATATTTCCACACAAAAATCAAATATTTTCCGAATTCCTTCGGTAAAGGAGAATCCGAAATTCCAGGCTGAGCTGCAAGGACTGCAGCTTCTCCAGTTTTTTCTGATCTTTCTCGGAGCTTTTATAGTAATAGGGTGTCATCCGGAAAAGATTTTGGATTTCCTCGGAAGACTTCAGCTCCACCCGATAGCAAACGTCCTTTTTCTCCGGCCCTTCAAAGCCCTCCGCATTCGGATCCGGCAGATCATTCTCATGGGGCCGGTCATAAACGGCCTCCTTCAGCTCCCAAAGGTGCCGCTCCAGTGGAATCACCCGAATGAGTGTCCCGCCCGTCTTCAAAACGCGGGCAAACTCCCGCTCCATCCAGGGAGAAAAAATATTCAGGAGAGTGTCCGCGGAGCCGCTTTTCACGGGAATTCTTGCCGTGCTGGCCACGCAAAGGCAGAATTCTCTGCTCCTTTTCGCTGCCTGGATCAGGGCGTCCCTGGAAATATCCACCCCCAGCAGCTTCACCTGCTTTCCTTCGGACTTAATCGCATTCAAAACATCGGCGCTGTATTTGCCTTCCCCGCAGCCGGCATCCACCAGGAGTCCCCCGTCCGGAGTCATCTTTGCTGCCAGGGCCGCGATTTCTTCAGAAAGAGGATCGTAATAACCCTTGTTCAAAAACTCCGTTCTGGCCCGAACCATGAGCTTGTCATCCCCATGACCTCCATGGCCGGAGGGCGGCATCAGGTTCACATAGCCCTTTCCGGAGAGATCATAGCAATGCCCCGTTTCACAATAAAGGGATTTTCCTTCCTGAAGCAAGCTGTTTCCGCAAATCGGACATGCCAGAATTCCGTTTATATCCATGTTTCTCTCTCCCTCCTTTTCAAAGGAAATCATACCACATTCAAAGAAAAATCTCCAGCATCTTTCTTGCCTGTGAAGGAGAGAAAGGTCTTGACGGAGGAAAAAAAGAGGGGTAAACTTGAGGGTACTTTATTCAATTGGAGCGCACATATGGAACGTGATTTAACGAAAGGTAAAATCTTCCCTCTGCTCTTTTCTTTTTTGCTTCCGGTCGTCCTCGGTCTCCTGCTGCAGCAAATCTATTCCTTAGTTGATACGGCCATTGTGGGCAGAACCCTGGGAGTGAATGCCCTGGGCGGTGTCGGGTCCACCGGTTCTCTGCAGTTTCTGGTCATCGGATTCTGCAATGGCCTCTGTTCCGGCTTTGCCCTGCCTGTTGCCCAGGCCTTCGGTGCCGGAGACCGCCCTCAGCTTCGCAAATATGTGACAAATTCCGTGGCTCTGGCTGCTCTGATTTCCGCAGTCATCATAGGCATCGTTCTCCCCTTCACAGATGATCTCCTTCTCATTATGGAAACCCCGGAAGAACAGTACTTCTACGCATACAGCTATATTTTCATCATATTTGCCGGCATTCCGGCTACCATGCTCTATAACCTGACAGCCGGTATTATCCGCAGCCTGGGAGATTCCAAAACTCCTGTCTATTTCCTTGCGATCTCTTCCGTGCTGAATATCTTCGGCGATCTTTTTACCATTCGGGTCCTTCACATGGGCGTGGCCGGAGCTGCATGGGCCACGATCCTCTCCCAGCTCATTTCCGGGCTTCTCTGCCTCCTTTATATGCGCAGAAAGTACCCCGTTCTCAAAATGGAAAGCGGCGACTGGAGGCTTCAAAAAACAGCCTGCAGCTACCTCCTCTCCAACGGTGTTCCCATGGGACTTCAGTTTTCCATTACCGCCATCGGCGGCGTTGTCGTGCAAAGCGCCGTGAATCAATTGGGCGCCATCTATGTCTCCGCAAATACCACAGCGCACAAGATCAACCAGTTCCTCATGGTTCCCTACATGGGGCAGCTCACCTCCTCCGCCACCTTTACCGGCCAAAATCTGGGTGCGAAAGAATACGACAGAATCAAGCAGGGCTTTTATCTCAACCTCTTGATCGGTCTGATTTATTGGGCAGCGGAACTGCTCCTGCTCTTCGGAATCGGAAAGCGCGTTTTCCTCCTTTTCCTCAACAGTGAAGAGCTTGCCCTCATTCAGGATCCCGCCTGGATCATGCTCCTCATTCAAACTGTGGGATTCTTCCTCCTGGTTCCCGTGAATGTGGCCCGCCCTGCCATTCAGGGCATGAGCTATTCCAAACTGGCCCTGATTGCCGGTGTGTTGGAAATGGCCTCCCGGATCGTCATTGCCCTCTGGGCAATCCCCAATTTCGGCTATGTTGCCGTCGGTTGGGCCCCTGTTACAGCCTGGATCTTTGCCGACTGTTTCCTGATCCCCGCTTTTTTCCTCTGCCTGCGCAGGGAGCGGAGAAAAGGCGAAATTCCGGGATAATATCCATTTCTTGAGAGAATCTTCGGGGCATTGCTCCGAAGATTTTTTCTGTCCTTTTTCGGGAATTCCAAAAGAGACCGGTCTATGAAAAAAGTTCTGTTTTTTCTTGGGCCTCCTACAAAGGAGAGAATGACAAAAAATTCTTATTTTTCAACAGAAATCTTAATCCCGAACGACAGAAAACCGGGCATTTTCTACTTTAACGAAATAAGACTTCCTGCAGCTTTCTTCTTGGGGACATCTTAATAAGAGGAAAACTTTTATTGACATACTCTTTCCTATTTTATAAAATATTCATAATCGGTGAGAAGAAAGAAAGATTTCAAGACGAAAGAACCATCCCTCCGTCTTGCCTTGAAAGAGAGAATAAAGGAAATATACCGGATGAATAACATTCATGAAAACCGGATAAGCGCTTCCGGCCCATTGGACGCGGCGACTCCTTCCGCAAGAAGCTCGGAGCGGCGTAAGAAGGAAGGAAAGAGATGGCCGATTTTTCTGCCGCTTGTCTTTGCGCTCTTCCTTTCAGCATGCGGACAATTATCTGCCACTGTAGAGGGAGAAAAGCTGAATTATGCCATTAAATACAATTTGAAGATCAACCCGGAATTTGAAATTTATGCAGATGAAGAGCTGAATGTGCTTGCGGCCCTGCCACTGAATGAGGATGCCGAAGCAGTCCTTCAGAATTTGGAACTTGAAGGAATCAGTGTCACCGACGCAGTGAATTCCATTACGGAAGAATCCAAAGTCCGGGGCTTTATGACAGAAGAAAAGGAAAATACAGTCCTCCTGACGATTGAAGAAAAAGCAGAAGATATAGAGACTTGCCATCTCTGCAGCGGAAGTGGGACGGTCCTCTGCTGGGATTGCAGCGGAACAGCCCATGTGGACTGTGGTATTTGCGAGGGAGCAGGGGAAACAATATGTGTAACCTGTAGAGGCTCTGGGACGAGGATCTGCGAAGGCTGCTTGGGGAATCCTTATGCCTGCCCGGAATGTGCGGGAGCCGGCTGGATCACTTGCCGGAATTGTGGCGGAACAGGCTTTATTGATAATAATTGCTTTAATTGCGGCGGAACCGGGAAATGTCCGGATTGCGGCGGCAGCGGTTCTGTGGTTGTAACTGCGGGCGATACAGGAAATGTGGTTTATATTTCTCCGGGTGTGCCGGAAATGGGCGGCTGCCAAGGCTGCCATGGCACGGGGATTTGCCAGGTTTGCAGTGATACTCCCTTCTGTCCATCCTGTACGGAACATTGGAGTGCCGACGGAATCCATCGGAATCCGGGGGGGATTCCCGGAAAGGATCGCTGCCCTATCTGTGAAGGAGGCTTCTATCTTTGTCTGGAATGCCGCGGAGAAACGCTTTCCTGTGTGGACTGCGAAGGCCGAGGGAAGGATCCCTGTGTTGGCTGCCATGGGAGCGGCAAGCTGCCCTGCGGATGTGAGCTCAACGGATACCGTTGGTGTCCTTGCTGCTGGGGAAGCGGTGTAGAGGGGACAGGGGATCCGAACTATGATCCTTCCATGACGGCAGAAGCATATTTTAATGCTACTCACTAATTAAAATGAGACATTTTAATCAGCCCTTTTGAAGCGTCCAAGTGCCGTGCAGAGCGCGGTTGACAGTTCAAAAGCCGTCTCATGCGAAAACTACGTTGCTGCGGCAACTATGAAAACAAGGCATGATTTGTCTTGTTTTCATCCGTTTTCAGTTTATTTATAGGAAATAACTATATCAGACGGAATGCGTATTGCAAACCGTCTGATTTTGTTATATTGTTTTAGATAAACAAACTCTGACAGATGG
>JAZUFG010000009.1:0-45805 GCA_045640565.1 Oscillospiraceae bacterium
CACCTCCACGTGCTCTGTAGTGTGCCTGCTTCCTCAAGTACAGTTTAACAGATTTTTTGAATAGCTGCGTTAGAGGCACTGGGTTTCATGCCTTTTTGTGCCTTGTAGCGCAGCGGAAAGGTATGGTCATATATATGGAAAAATCAAAGGAGATATCGGACAAATAATACGAAAACTATGTGAATGGAAGGGGGTAGAGATAATAGAAGCAGAAGCATGCCCGGATCACATCCACCTGTTAGTATCCATACCACCGAAAATCAGCGTATCAAGCTTTATGGGGTATTTAAAGGGAAAGAGTAGCTTGATGATATTTGACAAGCATGCAAATTTAAAATACCGATACGGGAACAGAGAGTTTTGGTGCAGAGGGTACTATGTGGACACTGTAGGGAAGAACAAACGGGCAATTGCAGAATATATACGAAATCAGCTGCAAGAAGATCTGGCGTATGAACAGATGAGCATAAAAGAATTAGTGGACCCGTTTACGGGAGAGCCAGTAAACGCAAGCAAAAAATAGCCAACCGCTTTAGCGGCAGCTAGGGACCGCTTGCGGTTGGCAGATTTTCAGAGGGCTTTAGCCCCGCCAGTACCAGCGGCTTATAGCCGCGAGCAAACCACCGGCTTAGCCGGTGGTTATGATTATCTTGCCGGCATTGCGGTCAAAAAACCTAAGGCGTGTGTCTGTCCTGCAGGCCTTTTTTGCCAGCTATTCATTTTGATGTTTTATGCAAAGTGCTTCAAATTCTTTCTTCGGCAGGGGCCGGGAGAAGTAATAGCCCTGGATCATATCACAGCCGAAGCTTTGCAGCATATCCAGGGTGTCCTGGTTTTCTACGCCCTCTGCAACTACGCTGTGGTCAATATCGTTGATAAGCTGTACGGTGTCCCGCAGGATTACCTGCGGATATTTTTTCTCAATGCCATCCAGGAAGGACTTGTCCAGCTTGATGATGCTCAGGGGGAGATCAATAATCCGCCGGGTGTCGGAATAACCGGTTCCGTAGTCATCCAAGCAGAAACGGAAGCCTGCGGATGCCAAAGCGTCCAGGTTGTTTTTAAGCTCTTCCGGGTTGAAAACCATGGCAGTTTCCGTAATTTCGAGGGCAAGCTGTTCCGGGGAAACGCCATACTGCCGCACGATTTTCAGAATTCGGGAGGGCAGGTCTGCCTGTACGCATTCCAGTGCGGAAAGATTGAGTTCCAGATAGGAAAGCCCTAACTTCTGGAAATCCTCACTGCTGATGAAAGCACAGGCCGTTTCCAACACATAGTCGCTGATTTGCTGGATCATGCCGGACTTCTCCGCTGCCGGGATGAAGATCTCCGGCGATACAAATCCGTATTCCGGATCATTTAGACGGATTAAGGCTTCTGCGGAGACAAATTTCTTCTGGGAACAGGAATAAATCGGCTGATAGTAGAGTTCAAAGCGCTTGTTCTGAATGGCGTCCGCCAGGATTTTGTTGATATTCAGAAGAATCCTTTGGTAGTTTCCCTGGAAAAGCTCCGAAGCATATTCCACTTTGCCCGCAGGCAGACCGTCCAGCTTTCCCTCTGCAAAACTCAGGAAATCTTCATATTCCGGAATGTCTTTTGGGATGGACACCAAGCAGAGGGCGCTTTCAATCCGAAGCTCCGTGCCCGCAAAGCGAATTGTGCTGTTAAACTTCTTTGCCAGAATCTGCGCAAGGGCTTCCAGAGATTCCCTGTCCTTATTGTGGGAGAAGACATAGTATTCGCCTAATCTTCCTGAGAAAAGCTCTGCTTTGAAGCCCAATCGGGCCACATGGGAGGAAATCTGGTTTGCGCAGTCCCTCAGGAAAAGATGTGCCATATCGTAGCCCAGCATCTCTGTCAGCGCACGGGTCTTCTTCATGTGGATCAGGAGCGCGGAGCAATCCTTGCAGTTGAAATAGGCCCGTTTGGCGCAGCTTTCAAAGGCGGTAACATTGTTCAGACCGGTGATGCTGTTCTGAAGCTCCTCCGGCTTTTGAATGTTGGTGTAAACAAAGATAAGAGCCAAGGCATTCAGGAAAAGCTCAACCGTAAGGGCAGGAACGAGGAATTGAACAATGACAGCAGCCAGAATGAAGGGGTAGGGAGCAAAAAGGGTGAGGATCCAGGAAACGGAGAAAAGCTTCCGGAATTCCAGGATAAAGACGACTCCGGCCAGCATATAGAAAGCCCCGACGATGTAGCCGATCAGGAAGGCGTTTCCCCGGATATAGACGTCATTTTCGTCAATATGGAAGATATCCAGCAGACCAACGCAGTTCCCGAGGAAAGCAAGAAAATAAATCACGATAGGAAAAAGAATCAGGAACGATTTGGACTTGTTGGAGAAAACCTTGTGCCAAGCATCCGTAAGGGAAATCAGATACACAAGATAGAAGACAGGTGTGAGGGTATGCAAAAGCAAATATGCGGAATGAAAGAAGAATTTACCGAATACATGGCCGGCCCCGCTGTTGTCCAGGCTGACAGCAATGATGTCCATGACGGTTGTCAGAAGAACTTCAGCAACCGAAAGGATGAAAGCACGGTTTCCGTTGGCTGTTCCTACCCTCCGGAAGAGAGCAGAGAGAAGAATGACGGAGAGGATACCCAAAGCCGCATAATTGAAATAGACGATCTTTAACATAGCCGCACATCGATCCGTTGAACGGAATTCCTTTTCTTCATTATGTGTTCACCATATCATAAAAGAAGACAAAATGCAAGAAGAAACGCTGCCCAAAGGCAGCGTTTTCGGTATTATTGACTTTATTTTATTTCTCGGAGATAGTTCTGCGCTTTTTTCGCGTCCCGCAGGATGGCGTTCCGCAATTCTTCCGGGGAAGAGAAGGTCTGTTCCGGGCGGAGATAGGAGTGAAAGAAGACCTGAATTTCCTGCCCATAGAGGTCTCCGGAGAAATCCGGGATCCAGCTCTCCAGCGTGGAGGTGTTCCCCCCCAGGGTGGGACAGGTTCCGTAATTGGTCACGGCGGGATAGGTCATCCCGTCAAAGGAAATTTCCGTGGCATAGACACCGGGGGCAAGAACAGGAGTCTGCCCGGAGAGATCCAGATTTGCGGTGGGGGTTCCCCAAGTCCTGCCCAACTGCTTGCCGGGGATCACCTCTCCGGAGAGAAGATAGGGGTGTCCGAGCAGACGGTTTGCCTCTTCTGTTTTGCCATCCAGCAGAAGCTCCCGGATGAGCGTAGAGTGGACGGGAACACCGTCCAGGCGGAATTCGGGGAGGACATCACAGCCGAGATTGTGGGCGGCGCAGAAGTCCCGCAGGCGCTGCGCATTTCCAAGCCCCAAATGGCCGAAGCGATAGTCAAAGCCGCAGACCAGGTGGCAGGCATGAAGTTTTTCCAGGAGGATATTCCCAAGAAAGTCGTCCCAGCCCAGCTCCATCATTTCCCGGTCAAAGGGGAGAAAGACCACTTCATCAAGCCCGTAAAGACTGCGGATCCAATATTCCCGCTCCTTCATGCCGGAGAGAAGGGGAGGCGTTATGCCCGAAAGAAGGGAGGCGGGCTGCCGGTCAAAGCTGACGGCAAGAGACTTGCAGCTCAAAGAGTCTCCAAGCTCCCTTGCCCGCCGCAGCAGACTTCCGTGTCCCAGATGGACTCCGTCAAAGAAGCCCAGGGCAATTACGCTTTGTTCCATAAATCATTCCACCTCAAAGAAACTCTTAACGGTGACCAGTTCGCCGGACTTTTCTTCCGCCAGCATGAGGAAGGTCCCCTCGGGGCCGTAAACCCGGTAGCGTCCCGGAGTCAGGTCCTCCCTGGGGATGGGGTTTCCGTGCCTGCAGCGGACTTCCTCTTTTTCCGAAAGGCTGCAGGCGGGAAGGTCTGTAAAGAGGGAATCCACGGGGAGAACTTTGGCTTCTCCCGAAAGGATCTGCTCCATGGAAAAGGCCTTTTCAATGCGATAAGCCCCGGCCTGGGTCCGGCGAAGGGAGTTCATGCAGGCACCGCAGCCCAAAGACTGCCCCAGATCGTGGCAGACGGTCCTGGCGTAAGTGCCCTTGCTGCAGAGAAGACGAAAAAGGGCATCCTTTCCGTCAAAGGAGAGAAGCTCCAGCTCTTTAAGCTCAACCGGGCGGGGTGTGCGTTCTGCGTCCTTTCCCTCCCGGGCAAGCTCATAGAGTTTTTTTCCGTGGATCTTTATTGCGGAATACATGGGAGGGAGCTGCATCTGCGGCCCCTGCATTTTTTGAAGAGCTGCGCGGAGGGTGTCCTCGGAAAGCTCTGCTTCGGATTCGGAGAGGACGCTTCCGGTGATATCCTGAGTGTCGGTGACGACTCCCAGACGAAGGCCCACCAGATATTCCTTCTCCGCATTCTCAAAAAAGGGAACGGCCCTGGTGGCTCGGCCGAAAAAGACGGGAAGAACGCCTGTAGCCATGGGATCCAGGGTCCCTCCATGGCCCACCCGGCGCTCATGGAAAACGCCCCGGAGCTTGGCCGTCACATCCTGACTGGTCCAGCCCTCGGGCTTGTCTACGATCAGAATACCGGTCATGCCTTTGGCTCCATGGAAAGGCCGGTGACCTCTGCAATGGCGGAAAGAAGCTTTTCATGAAGTTCCGGAAGAGAACAGTCCATGGCAGCTCCGGCGGCTGCAGTGTGTCCGCCCCCGCCCAAGAGAGAGCAAATCTTGGAAGCATCCCAAAGCCGACTGTCCGTCCGCAGGGAGATTTTGCTCTGCCCCGTGGGCAGGTCCCGCAGGAGGCCGCCGATTTCCACACCCTCCATGTTCCGGGAGAAGCCGGCCAGAGAATCCAGATCGTCCTCGCTGGCCTTGATGACATTGTTGACGGCGATGGGAAGGGTACAGAGCCCTACTTTTCCGCCGGCATAAAGCTCCATGTGTTCCGTGAGATAGGATTCTACCTCCAGCCGGGACTTGGACTTGATTTCAAAAATCGTGTGATTGATATTGGCGTTGTCTGCACCGTATTCCAGCAGGTCTGCCGCGGTACGCAGAGTCTGCGGACTTGTGTTGGCATAGCGGAAGCAGCCCGTATCTGTGGATACGCCCACATAGAGGGCATTGGCAATGGCAGGGGTGATCTCCGCCTTCATTTCCAAAAGGATCTTGTAAACCAGCTCTGCGCAGGCACCGCATTCGGCCTCCAGGCAAGTCCGGGCGGCAAAGCCGTCATTGCTCCCGTGATGGTCAATGCAGTATTCTACTGCTCCGGAGTAATTGAGAGGAAGCTGAACGGGGGAGGAAATATCCGTGCTGACAATGCAGCCATCGGGGTTCTCGCAGGTCATACCTTCCAAATAACAGGCATAACGCTCCGTGATTTGAGGATTGCGCAGGACGGAAGCTTTTTTCCCCAGCTGACGCAGAGCAGCACAGAGAGCGGAAGCGCAGCCGACGGTATCTCCGTCCGGACGGCGGTGGGTCAGAATCGTATAATTGTCATGGCTGAGGAGAAACTCCGCAGCTTCCTTAGGACTCTGATTCGTCATTTTGTTTTTTCTCCTTTGCTTCCAGGGAACTGAGCAGGGCATAGAGCTCGGCACCCTTGGTGATGGAGTCATCCTCCACGAAAATCAGCTCGGGGGTATAGCGGAGCTGAAGCTTGGCACCCAAATCTCTGCGAAGAAAACCGGAGGCAGACTTAAGACCCTTCAAGGCGTCCTTGGCTTTGTCCTTTTGGAGCACGCTGACATATATTTTGGAGTAGCGGAGGTCACCTGTGGTGTCCACATGGGTAATGGAAATCATCAGATTTTGCACCCGGGGGTCCTTCAGAGTGCGAAGGTCCGCAGCAATGACCTTTTTGATTTCTTCATTTATTCCGTTAATTCTTTGCTGTGACATGGAATCTCCTTTTCAAAGAGCGGGCGGCATGGGAGCCGCCCGGTGAGTTCATATATTCGGTTTTCCTTCCTGCCGGAGCTTGATCTCCGCATTTGGGAAACCTTTTCTTTCACTCAGGTCGTTTTCTTAACGCTCCACTTCCTGCATGGTGAAGCATTCAAAGATGTCGCCTTCCTTGATGTCATTGTATTTCTCAATGGACATGCCGCATTCATAGCCGGAAACGACTTCTTTGACAGAATCCTTGAAACGCTGCAGGGAGCCTACATTGCCTTCGTGAACAACAATATTGTCCCGGAGAATACGGACCTGGGCATCTCTTGTGACCTTGCCGTCCTTCACGAAACAGCCGGCAATAGTGCCAACAGAGGAGACCTTGTAGGTCATGCGGACTTCGGCATGGCCGAGGATGGCTTCCTTGAAGGTGGGAGCGAGCATGCCCTTCATGGCCGCTTCGATCTCATCAATGGCATCGTAAATGACCCGGTACATCCGCATGTCCACATTGTCTCGCTTGGCAGCGGCGGCAGCGGCATCATTGGGACGCACATTAAAGCCGACGATAATGGCATTGGCAGTAGAGGCCAAGACCACATCGCTCTCATTGATGGCGCCGACACCGGCATGGATCACGGAGACCCGGACCTCTTCATTGCTGAGCTTGTTCAAAGAAGCCTTCACTGCTTCTGCGGAGCCCTGAACGTCTGCCTTGACAATCAGGTTCAGTTCCTTCATCTCGCCCTCCTGCATCTTGGCAAAGAGGTTGTCCAAAGTGATCTTTTGAGTCTGCTTGTTTAGGTCGTCCTTAATCTTCTGCTTTCTCTGCTCCACGAGCTGACGGGCCATGTGCTCGTCCTCAACGGCAGCAAAGTTGTCGCCCGGGGTGGGAACCTCGGCAAGACCGGTAATCTCCACAGGAACGGAGGGACCGGCGTGGCGGACATTCTTGCCCTTGTCGTCGGTCATCACGCGGACACGGCCTACGGCAGTACCGGCGATAATCACATCGCCCTGATTCAGGGTGCCGTTTTGGACCAGCAAGGTGGCGATGGGGCCTCTGTTTTTGTCCAGACGGGCTTCAATAACGGTACCCTTGGCAGCACGGTTGGGGTTGGCCTTCAGTTCGGCCATTTCGGCAGTCAGAGTGACGATTTCAAGCAGGTCGTCAATGCCCATGCCCGTCTTGGCGGAAATCCGGCAGACCTCGGTCTCACCGCCCCATTCTGCGGGGGTCAGGCCGTAGTTGGTCAGCTGGGAAAGGATCACATCGGGATTTGCAGCGGGCTTATCCATTTTGTTGACGGCAACGATGATGGGAATATCAGCAGCCTTGGCGTGGTTGATGGCCTCAATGGTTTGGGGCATAATGCCGTCATCTGCAGCAACCACAAGGATGGCAATATCGGTACACATGGCACCGCGGGCACGCATTTCCGTAAAGGCTGCATGGCCCGGCGTATCCAGGAAGGTGATGGGCTTCCCGTTGATCTGAACGGTATAAGCGCCGATATGCTGGGTGATGCCGCCGGCCTCTCCGGAAACAACGTTGGTCTTCCGGACGGCGTCCAGAAGGGAAGTCTTGCCGTGGTCAACGTGGCCCATGACCACCACAACGGGAGGACGGCCCACGAGCTCTTCTTCCGTATCCTGATGGTCGTCAAAGAGCTTTTCTTCAATGGTGACAACAATTTCCTTCTCCACCCGGCAGCCCAGCTCGGTGGCAACGAATTCAGCGGTGTCAAAATCAATGTTCTGGTTAATGCCGGCCATGACCCCGTTCTTCATGAGGCATTTGATGACTTCACCGGCGGTTTTCTTCATCCGGGAAGCCAGCTCACCCACGGAAATCTCTTCGGGGATCTTGACGGTAAGGGGGGCTTTTTTGGCAATTTCCAGCTGGAGCCGGCGCATTTTTTCCTGCTCCTCGTTGCGGGATTTGCTGCCTTTGGCATTCAGATTCTTTTTCTGCTGCTGCTGTTTCTTGTTGCCGAATTTCTGCTTTCCGCCGGAGAAATTCCGTTCCCGTTCGGAAACCAGAGTATCCACACTGTCGTCAAAACGGGCAGAGTTGACGGTAACAGCGCTGGTGTCAACGACCCGGCGTTCCCGTTTCCGAGGTTCCTGGGCAACAGTGACCTTCTGCTCCTTAGCAGCTGGGGCAGGGCCCTTTGCGGGAGCTGTCTGAGGCGCCTTCTGCGGGACAGGCTTTTTCTCTGCAGGCTTTTCCTGCTTGGCAGGTGCCGGGGCAGGGGCAACGGCATAGACTTCTGCAATAGAACCGATCTGATTATGCAGAGTGATATAGTCAAAGATCACATTCAGCTGCTCGTCCTCCAAAGCCTGCGCATTGCTCTTGGGCTTTTCGTAATAGAGGGCGACAATGTCCATGATCTCCTTTGAGGTCATTTCAAAATCCTTGGCAATTTCCTTGATGCGGTATTTCGTAGTAATCAAATGGGCCACCTCCAAAATCCTTGGGCAGGCCCCGAATCATCAGCTCCGGGTCCCGTCCGTTCCAAACGGCTTGCGCCGCCATTTCTTATCTTGTTTTCATTTTCTTACCGTTTCTTTTGTTGGAAAGATGCGCTTTTTCTTCTTTCCTGCGCTCATCCACTCGCCGGGAGCGCTCTTCCAGATCCGCAAGGAGTTCCGAATAATTTTCCCTGGGCTCCAAAGTTTTGGCAAAAGCGAGAGCAAGACGCACATCCGTGATGCTGGCAATGGCACAGCTGCTTGTTCCGATAGCTGCGCCCAGATCATCTTTGCTGCAGTCCAGCTGGATCCAAGGCTGCTTTGTTCCGGCAACAAAGCTCTTCACTCTGCGAACCGTATGGGGGGAAGCATCCTTGGCTAAGAGAGTCAGCCTGGCGTGCTGCGATCTGCAGGCGGCGCCGACGGGCTCCTCACCGGCTTCGATCAGTCTCGCCTTTCTGGCGATGGAGAGAAGCTGAAGGGATTCCTGTTTCATGAGAGCGTTTCCTCCAATTCCCGGAAGATTTCCGGAGGAATGGGGGTTTCCAGACTTCTTGAAAGGGAGCCGGCCTTTTCTGCCTTGCGGAGACAGGAAAGAGAGGGGCAGATGTAAACGCCTCTTCCGGGGGCCTTTCCTTTACTGTCCAGAGAAATGCTGCCCTCAGGGGAACGGACCACACGGATCAGCTCCTTCTTCGGCTTCATTTCCCTGCAGCCAACGCACTGGCGCATGGGTATTTTCTTCTGCATGGGAGACCTCCCTTTGAAGATCAGGCCTCTTCGGCCTCAGCAGCAGCCTTGGAAACAGACTTGATGTCGATCTTGCAGCCGGTCAAACGGGCAGCAAGACGGGCATTTTGGCCTTCCTTACCGATGGCCAGGCTCAGCTGATCATCAGGAACGACGACGCGGCAGGACTTGGGACCGGTCATGTCCACGGAGACAACAGTTGCGGGGCTGAGAGCTGCGGCAACAAATTCCGCCATATCCTGGGACCAAACGATAATGTCAATCTTTTCTCCGTTCAGTTCGGAAACAACAGCGTTGACACGGTCACCGCGGGGACCGACACAGGCACCCACGGGATCGATTTCTTCTTCTCTGGCGCGGACGGCAAGTTTAGTACGGGAACCGGCCTCACGGGCAATGGACATGACTTCCACGGTTCCGTCTTCAATTTCGGGAACGTTCAGTTCAAAGAGACGCTTTACAAGGCCGGGATGGGTTCTGGAAACCAGGACCTGAGGACCTCTGGAGGACTTGCGGACTTCCACAAGATAAACCCGGACGGTGTCACCCTCACGGAAATCTTCGCTCTTTACCTGTTCACTTTTGGTCAGATAGGCATCGGTCTTTTCCACGCCTGTTCCGATGCGAACAGTCATGTTGCCGGTTTCGGGCTCAATCCTCTGGATGGTACCGGTGAGGATCTCATGCTCCTTGGAGGAGAAATTATCAAAAACCATTCCTCTTTCGGCTTCCCGGATGCCCTGAATAATGACCTGCTTTGCGGTCTGGGCAGCGATTCTGCCGAAATTCTTGGTCTGGATTTCTACATTGACCAGGTCGCCCAATTGGCAGCCGGAAGAGATACGGTCAGCCTCGGGAAGGGCAATTTCCGTAGCAGGGGAGACGACTTCGTCCACGACTTCCTTCTGGGCGAACATCCGCATGCCGCTCTCACTCAGCTCCACAAACACATTGTCCGTGTAGCCTTCCTTGTCTTTCTTGTAGGCAGCAACCAAAGCTTGAGTGATCCGATCCTTCATGTAGTCTTGAGGGATTCCTCTTTCCTTCTCCAGCTGTGCCAGAGCTGCAAAAATTTCCGAGTTCATTTTGCTTTCCTCCTCGATTAAAATGTTGCGCGAAGCCGCACCAAAGCGACTTCTGATTTTTCAAATTTGATGGTTTCTTCTCCGTAATCTGCAATTACGGTTCCGTCCTCGTAAGCGCGGAGAACACAGGCATACTCCCGAAGCCCGTTTTTGGGCTTGTAGAGACGGACGAGAATATCGCTTCCCAGGAAGGCTTCAAAATCCGAAGGACGCTTCAGGGTCCGTTCCAGGCCGGCACTGCAGACTTCAAAGGTGTAAGCGCTGGGTATGGGATCCTTTTCATCCAAAATAGGGTCCAGGGCCCGGGAGATGGCTTCGCAGTCATTGATGTCTACGCCGCCTTCCTTGTCAATGTAAATGCGAAGGAACCAGGTGCTGCCTTCCCGGACATATTCCGTGTCCCAGATTTTGCAGCCGGCTTCCCTGACGATGGGCTCTGCCAGTTCCCAGATTTGTTCGGTAACCTTCATTCCATACCCTCCAAAGGTCGAATTTCAATAAGAAAGACTGGAGCGGTCAGCTCCAGTCTCATACTCCCTACATTCGAACAAGGCCATTATAGCAGTTTTTTTTGAAAATGCAAGGATTATTTGCGTTTTTCCGCTTCTTTTTTTCTTTTTTGCAGGATATTTCCTCCCTGTTTACATTCTCTGGGTCCTGTGCTAGAATATCACTGCGATAATAAGGAATAAGAAGGCTTTGTTTTCTATGAATAAACGGCTCCTTTCCAAAAAACTGTCTCTCCGGGTGATTTGTATTTTTCTTTTGGCATCCCTTTTGCTTGCTGTCCTCAGCAAAGGGCAGCTTCTTCCGGGGATCCTTTCCGCCTTTGCCCTCCTTTTCGTGCTGGCATTGACCTTTTCCCGTTCGGAGGAAAAAGATTTCCCAGCCTGCCATCGCAGGGCAAATCTGGCGTTTCTTTTGCTCCCGGCAGCAGTCCTTTTCCTGCTCTCGGGTGTTATCTGCCTGGTTTTGCAGAAAAAATGGCTTCTCGGAGGGGCAGAACTTTTGATGGGCGTGGGTGTCCTTGTCCACGGTGTTACCTTCCGGAGCAGCAAGGGCGGCCGCGGCCCTGTCTATGCCCTTCTCGGTGCCCTTTCCGTTCTTCGCCTGATCATCTGCTACCGCAGTTGGATCATTACCCCTGAGATCGGGAGTTATTACCGGCCTATGTTCGCCTCGGTCTTTCTTCTTTTGACCCTCTGCTTCATGATGCTCTCCACCCTTTCCTTCGGAAGCCGGCGAGGTGAGATTTTCTCCGCCGGAATGGGAGCCTTCTTTGCCGCCGGAGCGATTCCGGGAAGCAGCCTTTCGGAGGTTTTCTTCCATCTGGCTGCGGCCGCTTTCCTCCTTGCAGAGCTTTCGGGGCTCCTGACTGTGCCGAAAAAATCCGTGGAAAGAAGTATTCCGAGAGTCCGGGAGGAAAAAGAAGAACGGCTTCCCGAGCCTGCAAAAAAGGTAAGAGAGGAAAGAAGAGAGCCCCTCTTTGCGCCGGAGGAGGATTTACCCGAGGAGCCGGACCAATGAGCGATCCCTATATGGAAGAGGCCCTTCGCTTGGCCGCCCTGTCTGCTGCAGAGGGGGAGGTCCCCGTCGGCTGTGTCATTGTCCGGGAAAATGAGATCGTCGGGAGAGGAAGAAACCGCCGGGAGGGGAGTAGGAATGCTCTTGCCCACGCGGAGCTGGAGGCCATCTCTGAAGCCTGCAGGGCCTTGGGAGGCTGGCGGCTCTTTGACTGTGATCTCTATGTTACTTTAGAGCCCTGTCCTATGTGTGCCGGTGCCATCATCAACGCAAGGATCCGAAAGGTCATCTACGGTGCAGAAGATCCCAAGGCAGGAGCCTGCGGCAGCGTGACCGATCTTTTTGCTATGTCCTTCAATCATCATCCTCTGCTTACAAAGGGGGAAATGGAGGAAGAATGCAGCGGTATTCTTAAGGAGTTTTTTCATTCTCTTCGTAAAAAGGAAGCAGAAAGACTCTGAGAATGCCCACGGTTTTCAGAAATGCCGGAGGAAAGAGAAAAAAGCTCTTGATTTTTGATTTTTCTTCCTGTATAGTATATAAGCCCTATTTGGGGCTATCCTTGGCTGCAAGCGATTTGCAGCCCATCAGACCATAAGGAGGTGCAAACATGGCAAAGAATACCGCAAAGTACGAAGTTCTTTACATCATCAACGCAACATTGGGCGAGGATGAGACCAAGGAAGTCGTCGAAAAGTTCAAGGCACTGGTAGAAGAAAACGGCACCCTGATCAGCATTGACGAGTGGGGCAAGCGCCGCCTCGCATACCCGATCAACGACATGCCCGAAGGCTACTATGTTCTCATGAATGTTGAAGTCAAGCCCGAGTTCCCCGCAGAGCTGGACCGTGTCTTCAAGATCACCGAGAATGTGCTTCGTTCTATCATTGTCGCAGTTGAAGCTTAAGGAGGCACCCGAATGCTGAACCAGATCGTTCTCATGGGTCGTCTCACCAGAGACCCGGAACTCCGCCGCACCGGCAGCGGGATTCCCGTGGCGTCTTTCACATTGGCTGTGGATCGCGATTTTGCGAACAAAGAAACCAATGAGAGAGAAGCAGATTTCATTGACATCGTTGCTTGGAGAAACACAGCGGAGTTTGTGACCCGCTACTTCGCCAAGGGCCGTATGGCAGTGGTAGTCGGTTCCCTCCAGATGCGGAAATGGACCGACAAAGAAGGCAACAAGCGGACTTCTGCAGAAGTAATTGCCGATAATGTTTATTTCGGTGATTCCAAGCGGGATGGCGATAACCGGGGCTTTGTAGCCGGGAACGCACCCGAGCAGAATTTTGCTCCCGCTCCGGCAGCTCCCAATAGCGGTTTTACCGTCCTTGAGGGCGACGACAGCGATCTGCCTTTTTGATTAACTGAATTTTTCACGACATAACTGTAAAAGGAGGATTTCCAAAATGCCTATGGATGCAAAGCAGATGCGGCCCCACAAGCGGAAGAAGGTTTGCTCCTTCTGCGTGGACAAGGTCACCATGATTGACTTCAAGGACACCGCAAAACTGCGCCACTATATCAGCGAACGCGGCAAGATTCTGCCCCGTCGTACCACCGGTACCTGCGCAGCTCATCAGCGCCAGCTGACCACTGCAATCAAGCGCGCCCGCGCTATTGCTCTGCTGCCCTATCTCGCTGACTGACAGCCTAATCAAAAAGGCCCTGGTTCATGAAAACTAGGGCTTTTTTCGTATAAGACCCATTTGGCCCATTGTATTTGAATGATAACTGTTTTATTAAAGCTTCTTGACAAAAAAAGAAAATGAAATATATTTAGGGTGTGTGGATTAGCATTTTTGCTGTGGATCTTCTCGCAGTGGAGAAAAGGAAAAATGGGGTGTGTTCGGCAGTGATTGACGGTTTCACAGATATTCATACGCATTTGTTCCCTTCCGTGGATGACGGAGCAAGTGACTTGGACTCTGCACTGGCACTTGCGAAATGTGCCTGGGAAAATGGAACAAGAAAGATTTTTTTAACACCTCATTTTAGCAGAAGGTTTAAAAGAGAGTCTCTAGAGAGATATCAAGAAGCGTTTTCTTATGTTCAGTCTGCCATTTATCAGAGATTTCCTGAATTGGAGGTCTATCTCGGCAGCGAAGTTGCGTTTGAGTTGGATGTACCTAGACTCTTGTCTGACGGGAAAGTCCTTTCAATGAACAATTCGGAATTTGTTCTTTTGGAACTGAAATCAGGAATGAATTCGCGAGGGATTGTAAATGCTGTCTATGAAACGATAATGAACGGATTTACTCCGATTCTTGCCCATGTTGATCGTTATGAACAGTTCCGAAATGAGGCTGGCCTTGTGGATGAGGTCATGGAGAATGGAGCACTAATCCAAATAAATGCGGATAGTGTTTTGGGAAAGAACGGTTTTTCTGTTAAGAGGTATTGTGGCAGGCTCCTGCGAGAAAACAAAGTTCATTTTATTTCGTCTGATGCCCATGATGTAAGAAAGAGGTCCCCCAATTTAAGACCATGTTATGAATATGTTAGAAAGAGATTCGGCGAAGACACTGCGCAGAAGCTCTTTTCACAAAACGCGGAAGTACTGTTAGCAAATAGAAGTGCTGGGAAAGAAGTGTGAGTGTTATGAACCAGGAAGAAATGTATATTGACCTGCGGGAACTCTTTTTGTATCTAAAAAAACGGCTGTGGCTCATTGTAATCGTCACAGTTGCTTCCTTGTTGGCAGGTTTTTTTGCTTCAAAGGTGATTATTAGTCCCAAATACACTGCGAGCACGAGAATATTTGTTCTTAACCGTTCCAATGAGAGTGCGGTGGTATATTCTGACATCCAAATATCTTCTCAGTTCATATATGATTATAAAGAACTTATCACTGGAAGAAATGTGACAAGTGAGGTCATATCTAGGTTAAGACTGAATATGTCAGATGAGGCGTTGAAACGCAAGATTACAGTGACTGCGCCTGCAAATACTCGAATTCTTCAAATAGACGTGGAGGACACGGATCCTGAGCGGGCGGCAAGGATTGCCAATACAGTTTGGGAGGTTGCTGCTGAGCAGATTGAAGACATTATGGATGCAGATGCGGTCCGAGTTGTCTATTCAGCGGAGGCACCGACTGAGCCCTCCTCCCCTAAAATCAAAAAGAATGCTCTTTTATGTGCTTTTGGTGGTGCGGTATTGGTAATCGGAGTGTTGACAGTTCTTTTCATAACTGACGATACAGTCCGGACGGAAGAGGATGTGGAAAGGTATCTTTCTCTTCCTTTGCTCGGTGTTGTGCCTGTTGCGAAGGGTATCGAGAGTGGTGCAGAGAAGGGTAGAGGATTTCATGTCTCAAAGTAGGAATACCGAGAGATTTGAAAGAAGAGACGATTGTTGGAAGAAGGCACTGTGATGGCAGATAGAATTATTAAAGTTGAAAAAAATGTTATTAAAGAGTTTCACACGGCAGAAGCCATGAAAACCATTCGGACGAATCTGCTCTTCTGTGGGGCGGCTGTCAAAGCAATTGGAATTACAAGTGTGGGACCAGGCGAAGGAAAATCCAGTATAGCTTTTCAGATTGCGGCGTCTATGGCAGAGGCTGGGAAGAATGTTCTTTTGGTGGATGCAGATTTGCGAAAAAGCGTGCTAGTCAAGAGACTGGGGATTCATTTCAAGGTTCAGGGTCTTACGCATTGCTTTTCAGGCATGGCAAAAATTAATGAAATTCTTTATCCGACAGATATGCCGAGGCTATTCGTAATGTTTCCGGGGATTAGAATTGCAAATCCTTCCGAAATTTTGGGTAGCAAAGCATTTGAGAACCTAATGGCAGTATTGAAGAAGCATTTTGATTATGTTATTGTGGATACGCCGCCATTGGGACAGGTCATTGACTGCGCCGCTATGGCTCCGGCCCTTGACGGGGTGATAATGGTGATAGACAGCACAAATAATAGCTATAAACTGGAGCGTAAGGTCAAAGAACAGTTGAACAAAGCCGGAGCTCATATTCTCGGCGTGGTTTTGAACAAGGTGGATTTAAAGGAGCAAGGTGAATACTACGGTAAGGCTTATGGAAAATATGGATATGGTTACGAGTATGGCTATGGTGAAAAAAAGGGAGAAGCTAGAGATGCTATTGATATTTCGAATCTTGGGGAATAAGTAACCGATGTGTTCGTGCATTAAAAAAGCCGATTGCCTAATGTTTTTCCAATTAGTAGACATAAATCAAGCGCGCCCGCGCTATTGCTCTGCTGCCCTATCTCGCTGACTGATTCTCAAAAAGAAAACCCCGGGTTCATCGAACCCGGGGTTTTTGCTGTCTTAAAAAAGTTATGGCATTTCTTACGCAATTATTTGACCGCAAGAGATAATTTCCCCGTTTTGACGGTTACGGCATTTCTTGCGCGTCAAAGAACCGCTTGCCGAGGATTTTACCCAGGATGGGGGAGATTATAACGGCAAGAATCGTATTAGGCAGCATATAGGAGCCGTTGTAGAGGAGAGAATAGAGGGCAGCACTAGGCGCAGAAAGGCCGAAGATATCCTCCGCATAGTCCGCATAGACGGTGATTCCACTCAGGAAGTGGATGAAGAAACGGCCCAGACAGCCTATGAGGGCTCCCAGCCAAAGAAGGGAAGGCTTTCTCTTCAGCACCCCGCTGAGGCCCACTGCCATATAGGCCAGGCTGTAGTCTAGGAGCATGGATTCCCAGTTGATGGCAACACCCCCGGGAAATTTCAGAGTGCCCACGACAAGACCGCAGCCCAGGCCCCAGCCTAGACCCCAGCGGGCAGCGCAGAGAATGATGGGAACCATCACCAGGTCCACACTGCCGCCGAATCCTCCGAAGCCAACACCGATAGGTATTTTGAGGGAACTGAGCGCAATGGAGAGAGTTGCCAGCATTGCACTTTCTAAAAGCGCCTTTATGGATTTACGCATATTTTTGCCTCCAAAGGAGAAATCCGCATTGCAAACAGGAAAGCTGCAATGCGGATTTCTCCATATGGCATCTTTCCCTACGCCGGCATGATCCGGATCAGGTTAGGCGGGTGAGGACTGCATTCTGTCCATTCTCAGCCGGCCGCGCCGGCTCCCCGAAGATTTTTGTTCGTAAGCGGTGTTCGTATTATAGTGAGAAAACCCTGAAAATGCAAGATTCTTTTGAATTTTTTTCTCTTTTCAGCCGGGGCTGTCTCTCTTCTCCGGCGGATCTTTTCCAAATAAACCTTGACAGAAGGGAGAGAAAAAGATAAAATATACTGCGGAATCATTTGGGCTGCGGGAGGTTATGGGTTCCTCCGCCGCTCTTGCAATTCTTGTGGAGACACAAGTTTCTGATATAGATTTTCCCCGTTATTATCTTCCTACGCGGCCCTTGGCCCGTTGTCTGGATATAAGAGATCCGAAAATTTTATAGGTGGAAGCATTGTGTTTCCCGAACATACCCAAATTTATAGATTAGGAGGTGTGTCGGGAAATTATGGAATGGTATTTTGTTGTGCTGATTGCCGCGGCGTGCTCTGCTGTGTTTTTTGCAGCCGGTATTGCCTATCGGAAAAAGATCAGTGAAGCGGAGATTGGCTCTGCCGAGCAGGAAGCCACCCGTATTTTGAATGAGGCCATTAAGAGCAGCGAAAGCCGCAAGCGCGAAATGCTGTTGGAGGCCAAAGAAGAAATCCATAAATCTCGCACCGAAAACGAAAGAGAACTCAAAGAACGCAGAGCAGAGATTCAAAAGCAGGAGCGCCGTCTCCAGCAGAAGGAAGAGTCTCTGGACAAGAAGCTGGACGCCCATGAAAAGAAGGAGGAAGACCTCCAGAAGAAGATTCAGGCTGTCCATGATCGGGAAGAGGAAATTGAGCGCTTGAAGAGAAGCCAAATGGAGCTTCTGGAACGCATTTCCGGCTTGACTCAGGAAGAAGCCAAGAAGTATCTCCTGAGCAATCTCGAGACGGAGGTCCGGCATGATGCCGCCGTCAAAATCAAGGAGATTGAGGCTCAGACTAAGGATGAAGCGGAGAACATGGCCCGCGAGATTATCACCACTGCCATTCAGCGCTGTGCTGCCGATCATGCTGCTGAAGCCACGGTTTCCGTTGTGCCTCTGCCTACAGATGAAATGAAGGGCAGAATTATCGGCCGTGAGGGCCGCAACATCCGTACTCTTGAAACCATTACCGGCGTTGACCTCATCATTGACGATACACCCGAGGCCATCACCGTCTCCTCCTTTGACCCCATTCGCCGCGAAGTAGCCCGCATGGCTTTGGAAAAGCTCATTGTGGATGGCCGCATCCATCCTACCCGTATTGAGGATATGGTGGAAAAGGCCCGCAAAGAGGTTGACCACACCATTAAGCAGGAAGGCGAGAGGGCCGTCTTTGAAACCGGAATTCATAACCTCCATCCGGAACTGATCAAGCTGATCGGCCGCCAGAAGTACCGTACTTCCTATGGCCAGAATGTGCTGAATCACTCCATTGAGGTTGCCCATATTGCCGGCCTTCTGGCCTCCGAATTGGGCGTGGATATCCAGATGGCCAAGCGTGCAGGTCTTCTGCATGACCTTGGCAAATCTGTGGACCACGAGATGGAAGGCTCCCATATTCAGTTGGGCGCTGACCTGGCCAGAAAGTATAAAGAGAATCCCATTATCGTCAATGCCATTGAGGCTCACCACGGGGATGTGGAATGCAAGTCCATTATCGCCTGCCTGGTTCAGGCTGCGGATGCCATTTCCGCTGCCCGCCCGGGTGCCCGCCGTGAGAATGTGGAAAACTACATCCGCCGTCTGGAAAAGCTGGAAGAGCTCACGGGGACCTTCCCCGGTGTCGAAAAGGCTTATGCCATTCAGGCCGGCCGCGAGGTTCGGGTCATGGTTCGCCCCGAGGAGGTCAACGAGGACGATATGGTTCTCATGGCCAGAGATCTCGCCAAGAAGATCGAGGAAGAATTGGAATATCCCGGTCAGATCAAAGTCAATGTCATCCGCGAGACAAAAGCCGTGGAGTACGCAAAATAATAACCTGCGGCGCAGTCCTTTGGCTGCGCCGCATTTTTAAGCCGAGGAAAAAACAATGGAAATGAAAATTCTTGCTGTGGGCGATGTTGTCGGGGCTTCCGGCCTTCGCTTTCTGGAGAAAAAGCTGCGGACAGTCAAAAAAGAGCACTCCGTGGATTTCTGCATCGTCAACGGAGAGAACGCTTCCATGAACGGCATCACACCGGACCAAGCGGAGAGCATTTTCCGTTCCGGCGCGGATGTCATTACCCTGGGGAACCATGTCTGGGGAAAGCGGGAGATCGTTTCTTACTTAGAGGATAATGCCTTTGTCCTCCGTCCGGCCAATCTCTCTCCCCAGCTTCCCGGCTCCGGCATGAAAACCTATGAGAGCTCTAAAGGCTCTGTTACGGTTATCAATTTGGTCGGCCGCTGTTTCATGGATTATACGCCCCAGAATCCCTTCCTTCTGGCGGAGAAGCTTCTCAAGGATGCTTCCCCCGTGGCTCTGGTGGAGATTCATGCCCAGGTGAGCTCGGAAAAGCTGGCTATGGCGTATATGTTGGATGGCAAGGTCTCGGCAGTCTACGGGACCCACACCCATGTCCCCACAGCGGACCTGCAGATCCTCCCCGGGGGAACTGCTTCCATTACGGACCTGGGCATGACCGGCCCGGCCCAATCGGTCATCGGAATTCGCCCGGAGCAGTCCATTGCCATGTTCCGCGGGGATTTGACTTCCCGCTTTGAGCAGGCCCCCGGCCCCTGCTGTCTGCAAGCTGCCCTCTTCACTGTGGATTGCAGCACGGGGAGATGTCTGGCGGCAGAGCAAATTCTTCTTCGGGAATAGCGGATTTTTGCTTGCGTAATGTGCTGCTTTCGGCTATGATATTCGGGAATAAAAAATGACTCGGCTCCTTCGGTGGGGCAGAAGATAGAAGGAAAGACACTATGAAGACAACGGGAAGAATTATCGGCGCAATTTTGCTGATCCTGGCCATCGTTCTGGCCTTTGTCGGCTATTATATCGGCACCAACTGTCTGGGCAGAGAACCGGTGAATCTGACCTCCCTTCCGGATCCTATGCGGACCGTGAAGGCGTTCTTTGACAGTGTCGCGGAAGAGGACTATCAAGAGGCCTATTCCTATCTCAGCGGCTATGAAAGCCTGGGCCTGGAGAAGACCCCGGAGGACGCTTATGCGGCTGCTTTCTGGAAAATTGTCCGGGAGAATACAAGCTGGGAATCCTCCTCCGACTGCAAGGTCAACGGGACGGAGGCAAAGATCGAGGTCACCCTCATCAGTCCGGACCTGAATCTGCTGGTGGAGGGCCTCGGTGAGGATGTCAATAAGAGGATAGAGCAGAAGATAGAAGAAGCGGTGACCCTGGACGGGATCTATAACGAGGATAAGAGCTACAGGCAGGAATTTATTATGGAGGTCTATGACGAAGTTCTGCGGGAGCGGCTCCAAAAGGCCGATTATCCCCTTCGGCGGGATACGGTTTCGGTTTCTCTAACCTATTCCGATAAAAGATGGTTGATTCTCCCGGATGCGGAGCTTATGAATGCCTTGACAGGCGGCGCCGCATAAAGGAGACAACGCCGTGAGAAATAGCTCAAAACTGATGCTGATCCCGGTCCTGATCTTGGGCTTGGTCCTTGCTTTCCTCTTTGGTCAGGGGGCGGTAAGGGTCCTTCATCCGTCGGACCCGATCGTGGACGATACAGTTCCCCTCAGCGTGGATCTCTCCTCCAAGATGGGCGTCTTTGAAAACCATACGGCCGCTGCCTCTTTGGAGGATCTGACCTATATCAAGAAAATATATACCATCGACGATGATGCCACTTGCGGGCCCAAAGCCAATCCTGCCTGCTACGGCTCCTCCAAGGATCCCTCCGATGTGCGGAAGGTCATTGACGCCGCTGCAGAGCTTTTGGACGGCCAGGAGGTCAGTTGGAATGAGGACCTTCCTTTTTGGGAGGAAAAAGAGTTTTCCTGGTACCTGGACGACACCATTTTCGTCCTGAATTGGGCAGAAAAGCGGGAAGCCATCTATTACTGCTGTGAAGTCAAGCTGGCCCATCCCTCTCAGTTCCGCCGGATGTTGGCTGCCAACACCTATGGTTCCGGACAGGAATTCACCTGTACGGAGATGGCGGCCCAGACCAATGCGGTCCTGGCCTCCAATGCGGATTTCTATATCCATAGAATTCTGGGAATCAATGTCTATCAGGGCAAGCTCTGCCGCCATGGCAAATTCCTGGATAACTGTTTTATCGATAAAAACGGCGACCTTCTTATCACGCATCAGGATGAACTCCAGACCCCGGAGGAAACCGAGGATTATATCCGGGAGCACGATGTGAATTTTTCCCTGGCCTTTGGCCCGGCTCTGGTAGAAAACGGTCAGCGCACCGAGATACCTCCATATAATATCGGGGAACTGAATGATGATCATATTCGCTCGGCCATCGGCCAGTTCGGAAAACTCCACTATCTCATTATGATCAGCAGCGAAACGAAGATTTATAATATCGCTGCCCGAATCCATGAGAAAGGCGTTACTACCGCCTATGGTCTGGATGGAGGGCAGACGGCAGAGACCATCTTCAACGGCGAGCAGTTCAGCCATGTGCTCTTTAATTCCGAGCGTCAGGTCAGCGACATCATTTATTTTGCCACCGCTCTTCCGGAAGAAAGCTGGCAAACGGAAAAATAATTATTCGGAGGCATGCCGTGAAAATGATTTCTTTGGGCTCAACCGGTATCGTTACGCCTCAGTGCGGTTTCGGCGCTTTGCCCATTCAGCGTATCAGCGATGAGGAAGCAGGAAAACTTCTGCTTCTGGCCTATGATTCCGGAGTCACTTTTTTTGATACCGCCCGAGCATATACGGATAGCGAGCATAAGATCGGTCTGGCCCTCTCTTCGGTCCGGGACCGCATTTATCTTGCGAGCAAGACGGGAGCAAAGGATCCGGAGGGCTTTTGGAAGGATCTGAATACGAGCCTGAAAAACCTGAAGACAGACTATTTGGATATTTATCAGTTCCACTGCGCGGATCGCTGTTACCGTCCGGGGGATGGCAGCGGCATGTATGAAGCCATGCTGGAGGCCAAAGAAAAGGGATGGATTCGCCACATCGGCATTACAGCCCATAAGATATCCGTGGCTGAAGAGGCGGCTGTCTCCGGCCTTTATGAAACCCTGCAGTATCCTTTCAGCTATCTTGCTTCCGAGCGGGAGTTGGAGCTTGTGAAGACCTGCAGAGAGAAAAATGTGGGTTTCATTGCCATGAAGGGCCTTTGCGGTGGCCTTCTGAACCATTCCGCGGCCTGCGCAGCCTTTATGGCTCAGTTTGATAATGTCATCCCTATTTGGGGCGTTCAGAGAGAAAGCGAGCTTCGGGAGTTCCTTTCCTATATGGAAAAGGCGCCTTCTCCGGAGGAGCCGGAACTTGCGGCCATCATCGAGAAAGACCGGAAGGAACTGACAGGAGATTTTTGCCGGAGCTGCGGCTATTGTTTGCCCTGCAGCGTGGGAATTAACATTCCCCAGTGTGCGAGAATGGCGCAGCTTCTTCGCCGCATGCCCCCTGCCCAGTGGCTTACGGAAGAGTGGCAGAGGGAGATGGAGAAGATCAACGCCTGTACCCGCTGCGGGAAATGTATGAAAAAATGTCCCTACGGTCTGAAAATTCCGGACCTTCTCCGAAAGAATCTGGAAGATTACAAAACATTCCTATAAGAATAAAAATGGGGTGCTGCAGAGCTTTCATCTTGCAGCACCCCTGAATTATTTAGAACAAGCGTCTATCCGTTTTTTTATTGTGTTTTCGTTTTTCTTTTGGAGATAAGCAGCACAAGAAGTGCGGCGATGATCAAGAGCTCCGTAAAGGCAGCCACCATCCAAAGCGTACTGCCGGGCGAAAAGATTGACGCTGCAGCGCTGCCGCCTGCAAAGACGGCAATGGTGGAGCTATGGTTAAGGTCAATGCACAGAAAATCCGTGTTTTCATTCTGCGGGTCCTTCATCCTGACGCAGCTGCTGGGAAGCCATGTGTCTGAGCCTTCACTTACTTCCAATACACTCAGGCCCTCTTTTTCGGAGTCTGAACACTGAATGTAAACTGCTGTATTCTGCCCGAAGCTTCCGCCTTTCCCGGCAGAAAGCTCAAAGAACGCAGCAACATCACCGTATTTGCCGCTGTCCAGGATATTTTCGTCGATTTTATCGCAGAGCAGACTATATTCGTAGGGACTGTCTTTGCTTATCATGCCGGCGCGAAGCTCGGTTCCTTCTTCAAAAATCGCAGAGGAGTTATCAATGGCAATGTATCGCTTTTTTGATCCGTCTATAACGGTGAGCCATACCATGCCGACCTCAGCAGCGGCCTTTTCGCCGGAGGCGGGCCGGGATGTGGTTAACATGACGTTATGGTCCTCTGCGGCAAGCGCCGGAAGGGCAAGCACAAGGAGCATGACGATGATCAGAAAGGCGGTTATCTTTTTTTTCATAATGACCTCCTGAGGGTTATCTTTACCGCTATTCTACAATAGGTCAAACGATAAATCAATGTCAAAAACTCGCCGGGAGGATACACGCCAATGGTGTGATGAGATACCAAGTCTGCGGCTTAGATAATAATTATTAGATGATATATCGCTTATGCGATATGATATACTTGCTTCGCAAGCATGAGATATTTGCCTTTCGGCAAACATGATATAATATCCGTTCCCTCATGCGCCGCAGGCGTATATCATCCACCGCAGGCGGATATCATATCAAAGATAAATCACCCGTTCCGAGAGAAACGGATATCATTGAAAAAACCTCGTTCCGAAGAACGAGGTTTTGGTGACCCGCTGGAGATTCGAACTCCAGACACCCTGCTTAAAAGGCAGGTGCTCTGCCGACTGAGCTAGCGGGTCATATGGCTGGGATGGCAGGACTCGAACCTACGAATACCAGAGTCAAAGTCTGGTGCCTTACCACTTGGCGACATCCCAAAATGGAAAAATCCCCCGGAAGACACCGGCCCGGAAAAACGAAATGGGGTGGATGAAGGGACTCGAACCCTCGGCCTCCAGAGCCACAATCTGGCGCGCTAGCCGACTGCGCCACATCCACCATATATCGTTTTTCTCTGAGCAGTTGCTCAGGGGATGGTACGCCAGAAGGGACTCGAACCCCCGACCTACTGCTTAGAAGGCAGTTGCTCTATCCAGCTGAGCTACTGGCGCATGTAATGGAGCGGGTGATGGGAATCGAACCCACGCGGCCAGCTTGGAAGGCTGGTGTTCTGCCGTTGAACTACACCCGCACATGCTTTTAAGCCACAAGATACTAACATAATTTCGCCGGGATGTCAAGACTTTTCTTGAAATCTTAAGAATCCGGAAAATGCAATTGCCATTTTTATCCGGCTTGGCTATAATGGTAGCAAAGAGGAAAAAATCCCATTTTTCAGAGAAGGAGGGGGTCTTAATGGAGCGTTATTCGGTAACGGGAATGAGCTGCGCAGCCTGCAGTGCCCGGGTGGAAAAAGCGGTTTCCGGCGTCAGCGGCGTTCGGAAAGTCAGCGTAAATCTCCTGACCAACTCCATGACGGTGGAGGGGACGGCCCTGCCCAGGGACATCATCCGGGCTGTGGAGAATGCGGGCTATGGTGCCTCTTTGGAGGGCGAGAATAAGCCTGTAAAGGACGGAGAAGAAAGAGCGCTTCGCCGCAGATTGATCGCCTCTCTTTGTGTACTGCCCTTCCTCTTTTATTTCGGCATGGGTTCCATGCTGGGTCTGCCCCTGCCTGGCTTTTTCGCGGGGAATCCAATTGCGCTTGCCTTGATGCAGATGCTTCTTGCTTTGGCCTTAATGATCATTAACGGCCGCTTTTTCACAAAGGGCTTTCGGGCGGTTCTTCACGCTGCTCCCAATATGGACACTCTGGTGGCGCTGGGTTCCGGGGTCAGTTTTCTCTGGTCCCTTTTTGTCCTTCTGAAAATGTTCTCTGCTTCCGATCCCAGGGAGCTTTTGCATGATCTCTATTTTGAATCTGCGGGAATGATCGTTACCCTCATTACCGTGGGAAAGACTTTGGAGGCCCGGGCCAAGGGGAAGACAACGGGCGCCCTGACGGCCTTGATGAATCTGGCCCCTGCGACGGCGATTCTTATGAAGGACGGAGCGGAAAAGGAGATTTCCGCGGACTCTCTGGGGGTGGGCGATATTTTTGCCGTGCGCCCCGGCGCTGCTTTCCCTGCGGATGGTCTGGTCCTGGAAGGAAACGCTGCGGTGGATGAGTCCTCTCTGACGGGAGAAAGCATTCCCGTGGATAAAAAACCCGGGGATGAAGTCAGCACGGCCACGGTGAATCGGGACGGCTATCTCCTCTGCCGGGCGACCCGGGTAGGGGAGGACACGGCCCTTTCTAAAATCATCCGGCTGGTTCGGGATGCCTCTTCTTCCAAGGCCCCCATTGCCCGTCTGGCAGATCGGGTCTCCGCGGTCTTTGTACCTGCGGTTTTGGGCATTGCTCTCGTCACGGCAGTCATCTGGCTTTTGCTCGGGCGGAATCTGGGCTTTGCCCTTGCCCGCGGGATTTCCGTTCTGGTGATTTCCTGCCCCTGTGCTTTAGGCCTGGCCACCCCGGTCGCCATTATGGTCGGCAGCGGTGTAGGTGCCAAGAATGGGATCCTTTTTAAGACTGCACTCTCTTTGGAAGAGACCGGAAGGACGGAAATAGCTGTTCTGGATAAAACGGGAACACTGACGAAGGGCGAACCGGAGATCACGGATATTCTCCCGGCTCCCGGCGTTTCGGAGGAAGAATTTCTCTCTCTGGCGGCAGCACTGGAATCCCGCAGTGAGCATCCCCTGGCAAAAGCGGTCCTTGCCCGGGCAGGGCAGCCTGCGGCAGGGAAGCTGACGGATTTTCGGGTCTTTCCCGGCAATGGCCTTTCGGCCAGACTGGATGAAAAAGAGCTTTTGGGCGGCAGCCTTGACTTCTTTTCTTCCCGTTTTTGCCTGGGAGAAAAAGAAAAGGCCCTTGCGGAAAAACTGGCTGGGGAAGGAAAAACACCCCTCTTTTTTGCCTGTGAAGGTGCCTTCCTTGGCATTCTTGCCGCTGCTGATGCCCTGAAGGAGGATAGCGCCGAGGCCGTCCGTCAGCTGAAAGGGATGGGGATCCGCCCCGTGCTTCTAACGGGGGATAACCGCAGAACGGCAGAGGCTGTTGCGGCGCGTTTGGGCATTTCGGAGGTCATTGCCGGGGTCCTGCCGGAGGGAAAGGCAGAAGCTCTGCGTAAGCTTTCCGGGGAAGGAAACAGCATGATGGTGGGAGACGGCATCAACGACGGGCCTGCCCTGTCTTCCGCTCACGTGGGCGTTGCCATCGGGGCGGGGACCGATGTGGCCATAGATGCTGCGGACCTTGTTCTGATGAATTCCCGCCTGACGGACCTGACGGCGGCAATCCGCCTCAGCCGGGCGACTCTGCGGAATATCCGGGAAAATCTCTTCTGGGCATTTTTCTATAATGTTCTTTGCATTCCCCTGGCAGCGGGATGCTGGATTCCTTTCACGGGCTGGGAAATGCGCCCTGCCTTTGGGGCCCTGGCCATGAGCCTCAGCAGCTTTTTTGTGGTCATGAATGCCCTGCGTTTGAATCTGTGTAAGCTTTACGACCCTTCCAAGGACCGTAAAATCAAGATACGAAAAAAGAAATCGGAGGAAAAAATCATGCAGAAAACCTTGATGATCAGCGGTATGATGTGCCCCCACTGCGAGGCCACGGTCAAGAAAGCTTTGGAAGCGCTGGAAGGCGTTGCCTCTGCCGATGTGAGCCATGTGAAGAATATGGCAGTCGTGACTCTCTCTGCCCCCGTGGAGGATTCCGTTCTTAAAGAAGCCGTGGAGTCCCATGACTTTAAGGTGGACTCCATTTCTTGAAGCCGGGAGGCAGCCATGAAATATAATTTTTTAACGACGCCGGACCGCCGGGGAATGGATGCCCTGGCTTTGGACGGAACGGACCGCTTTGCCGCCGGTTCCCCCAAAGAGGGCTTTGATATCATCCCTATGTGGATCGCAGACATGAATTTTGAGACGGTTCCCACCATTCCGGAGGCCATCACGGAGCGGGTCCGGCATCCTCTCTTCGGTTATTTCAATCCTCGGGAGGAGTATTTTGATTCCATTATCCGCTGGCATTCCACCCGTTACGGAACTACGGGGCTCAGCAGAGAGGCTATCGGCCATGAAAACGGCGTTTTGGGCGGCGTGGCCTCTGCCGTGACGGCGATCCTGTCCCCCGGCTCTCCCATTCTCCTCCACAGCCCCACCTATGTGGGTTTCACCCATACCCTGGAGGATAACGGCTATCCCATTATCCACAGCCCCTTGAAAAAGGATGCAGAGGGTATTTGGCGTATGGATTATGAGGACATGGACCGCAAGCTGAAGGAAAATCATATCCATCTTGCCATTTTCTGTTCTCCCCATAACCCGGCGGGCAGAGTTTGGGAGCGGGAGGAATTGGAGAAAGCCCTGGAGGTTTACCGGGAAAACGACTGTACCGTGATATCAGATGAGATCTGGGCGGACATCACCCTGGGAGGAAGAAAGCATATTCCGACACAGATGGTGAATGAATGGGCCAGACAGAATGTCATAGCCTTTTATGCCCCCAGCAAGACCTTTAATCTGGCCGGACTGGTGGGAAGCTATCATGTCATCTACAATGCCCGCCTTCGGGACCTGGTGACGGTAAAAGGATTAAAGACCCGCTATAACGAGCAGAATGTCCTCTCCATGCACGCGCTCCTGGGAGCTTACAAGCCGGAGGGCTATGAGTGGGTCACAGAGCTTTGTCAGGTTTTGACGGAGAATATTGATTTTGTCTGGACTTATATCCATGAGCATTTCAAGGGGCTGACCGCAGCCAAACCCCAGGGGACCTATATGCTTTATATCAACTGCGAGGCCTATTGCAGAGAGAAAAGGCTCAGCATGGAGGAGCTTCTGCGGAAGGGCTGGGATGTGGGGGTCATGTGGCAGGACGGCCGCCCCTTCGGGGATCCCTGGGGGATCCGCATGAATTGCGCCTTGCCCCTCAGCCGTTTAGAGGAAGCCATGCGGCGCCTCATCACCTATGTTTTTCCAGAATAAAAGGAAGAATGAAAGGGGGCTATGCTCAGCATAGCCGCCTGCCTTTTTAAGGAATAATGAGATCCGCTTCAAGCCGAACGAGAAAAACATGTTTTCTCGTTTTTTTCTTGCCGTTATCACAGTCAAAAGATCCCTAAGGCGTGTGCCTTAGGGATAGAGGGGATGTTTTGTCAGTGCTTCCAGAAGAGCCTTGCAGCCCTCGGTGACATCCTCCCAGGTTGCTCCGAAATCTCCGGAATAATAGGGATCTGCCACGCTGTCCTCACGTCCGGCCCAATGGAGCAGGAGAGAAACCTTGCCCTCCGGATCAGTCCCGATAATTCGGGAGATCCATTTGAGGTTGGAGCGGTCCATGGCGATGATATGGTCATAGCGGTCATAATCCCGCCGGGTCAAAACGCTGGCATAGTGCTCGGAGAAGGGGATCCCATTCTCCCGCAGCAGACGCCGCACCGGGGGATAGATGGGATTCCCCAGCTCCTCCGGGCTTACCGCCATGGAATCAATGAGAAATTCCTTCTCTCTTCCCGCCTGCCGGATGTATTCTTTCATGACAAATTCCGCAAGGGGACTCCGGCAAATATTGCCGTGACAGATAAATAATATTTTTATCATTGACGATATATGCCTCCGTAGGTGATCATGCGTTCATTTGAATTCTTTTCGTTCCATAGAGACCAAACATGCGCGATTGTTAAAAGTAAAAAAACAAACGCGCAGAGGGCAGCCGTCTTTTTATGCGACGCATTTAGTTGTTGATGAGGTAGGACATGGCGTCGCGGAGCTTTGCCTCGTTTTCGGGAGTGGGCTCCATGAAGGGGCTGTGGAACAGGTCCTGGAACAGATCCTCCATCTTGGGACTTTCCGGGTCAATGCCGATGTCCCGAAGGGTTAGAGGCATGCCCATACTCCGCATGAAGTCCTGGAAGGCGGGAATCTGCTCAGGATGCCCGTTGAAGGCAAGCTGAAGGCAGTCGCCGATGGCGACGATCTCGCCGTGGAGGTAGTCCCTTGCCTCCTGCGTAAAATAGGTACGAACCAGCTCATAGGTCTCGTGCCCCAGGGCGGTTTGACCGAAGCCCTTGCTGACACCGCTGACGATACCCGCCACGGCAACATTCAGATAGGCAATGTCCTCCACTGCCTTGGTCAGCTTGCCCTCGGCAATGTCCCGGCACGCCTGGTGGGCTTCCTTCTCATAGACGGCGTAAGCCATGTCCGCCAGCGTATAGGCGGTAAAAAGACCGATGCTGACTTCGTCAAGCAGGATCCGGCTCCGTCCGTTCTGGATCTCAATCATCTTTGCCATGCCGTCCATGATGCCGGAGGCAGCGTATCTGGGAGGCTCCCTGCAGATCACATCCATATCCATGACCACGGCGCTGACCTCATGGTCATAGCGCAGGCTGCCCAGACTGGCACCCTCGGCGGTATACATGACGCTCAGAGGCGCAAATGCCGCGCAGGTGGCAATGGAGGTGGGGATCAGCAGCACGGGTAAATCACCCGCAAAATGCGCTGCCGCCTTGGACTGATCCATGATCCGCCCGCCGCCCACGCCGATAATGAGATCGCAGCCGGAGTTCAGCGCCTGAAGAGCGTGCTCCTTCGCCCGCTCATAAGTGTTCTGGCCACCGTAGATGGAGAGAATGAAGGGAAAGCCCGCTTCGTTCAGGCTCTTCTCCACCTTGCCCTCGGTGGCTGCCCAGGCACGCTCACCTGCAATGATCAGCGCCTTCCTGCCCAGCTTTGCCGCTTCAAAACCGGTATTTGCCAATGCGCCGGCTTCCTGAAGATACCGCCCGGCACCGAATTTATAGGCATTATCCAGTTTGATATCCGCAAAGCTTCTTGCTTCTGCCATGGGAAATACTCCTCTCAAAAATCAGAAAATAGGAGATAATTGTCTGAAAACCATTCTCATTATACATGGATTGGCGAACTATGTAAATAACAGGCTTTGGGGCTCTATTTACAAGTTCTTTGATGTTTGCTGATGACCGAATCCACCGCCTGCATATCCCCAATATTTAACAAAACTCCAACTGCCTTATACGGATCATATTATACTATGAAAGCCAAAAGAAACAAGAAAGATTGTTTTTTCGTTTGCAATTTGGAGTGGATTATGAGAGAATGAACCCATAAAAAGAAGGAGGCTGATAGGATGCGCCGTTCTGTAAGAAGAGTTCTTTCCCTCTGTCTGGTCCTTTCCCTGACTTTAGCTCTTTGCATTCCTGCCTTTGCTGCGGGAAACGTCTGCTTTGAGAATTATTTGATGATCAGCGACAGCATTGGCGTCTATTGCGGAGATCCCCCCAAGGAAAAGTATATTCCCGTCTATTCCAATGCCGGTATGGCTTTCCCCGGGACCTATTCCGAGCTTTTGAAAAACGACGGCGAGCTGGGGATTCAAAGGATCTGTTCCTGCGCCCACCCGGGTTGGAGAGTCCAGGATGCGCTCTATGCTTTAGGCGGTGAGAACCGGACTTCGGACTATATGCTGGTCTTTGCCGGTGACACACTTGACCGGATTCAAACGATGCGCTCCTCCTTTACGCAGGGATTAGAGGATGCCGACCTGATCAGCATCAACTTGGGCAACAACAATATCTTCCAGCCCTTTATTTATGGCCTTTATACCGCATTTGAGAAGGAGGGCATTTCCTTTGAAGGTTCCTGCTGCGATAAGGCGGCTTTGGATTCCCTCAAGAGGCTGCAGGCCGACTGTTCGGATTTTGAGGCCTTTGCAGATCTGCTCGCTGCTTTGGAAAGCATGGAGCGGGGGACAGTCCTCTTGAAAAATGTGCTGAAAATGCTGCCGGATTCCCTGGCGGATTACCAGAGAAGCTGGGACGACCTGATTCGGCTCATCACAACGGCCAACCCCGATGCCAAGATCCTCGTTCTCGGCCTTTATAACCCCGTTGAATATCTGATCAACGATCTGGCAGGAAAGAATCTTCCTTTGAGTTCCGGAGGCAAGAGTCTGGTCGGCGGTGCTGCCAAGCTTCTAAACGATACGCTGGATCCCGTCATTCGGGCCTATAATAATTACCTCCGCAGCGGCTGTAGGTATGCAGGCAAATATGTCTATGTGGATGTTACCGGCGTAAAGCTGGATGGCAGCAAGGATGGACTCCATCTGGGAGATCTGGGTCATAAATATGTTTACGGACAGATGAAGAATGCCATCATGACGCATTTTGTCAGTGACGCGATCCCCGCGAAGAAGGTCAAAACGGGATTGATCGGCAAGACCGTTCTGGCGATCCGCTCCATTTTGAGTAAAATTTTCTGATGAGAAACGGCACTCCCGGATAGACCGGAAGTGCCGTTTCTGCGTCAGCCCAGGGGTAGGCACAGGTCATTGAGAAATATATCCTCAGGTGGAAATGTAATTTGCTGTGGATATTGGCAAAAGAATGAAGTATAGTAATGGTACTTTCAAAAGAGGGGAATCCTATGAAAAGAATTATTTGTCTATTGCTCGTCTTGATTGTACTTTTTTCCCTTTTCGGATGTGGATCGGACGAAAACGAAAATGGATTTACCGTTCACAGCATTGAGGACTTTGTCGGAAAAAATATAGCCATGCCGACAGGCTGTACCTATGATGTTTCCATCGAGAAAGAGCTCGGAAAGGTCAATCCCCTTTTCTATAACGATATTTCAAGTCAGGTTGAGGCCTTGAGGAAAGGTGATGTTCAGGCTATCGTCAACGATAGTCCTGTTGCTGTCCTTCTCGTGAATGAGAATCCCGACCTGACGGTTTATCCGGAAATCGCGGTGAAGGTTGACTATGGCTTTGCCTTTGGCAAGGGAGATGAAAGGGCAGAAGAATTTTCCAGGGTCATCAGGGAATATCGGGCGAATGGCAGCATGAAGGAGCTTGAGGATAAATGGATCAATCATTACGCGGCTTCGGAAACGCTGATTGACTATTCGCAGTTTGACTTGTCGGATAAGGGCAGAGGAAGTATTCGCTTTCAGTTCTATACCGATGGAGAGCCCCTGGCTTTCGTGGGAGAGGGCGGAAAGCCCGAGGGACTTGAAATTGAACTGCTCTGTAGGATATGCAAGGACCTCGGATATGGTCTTAATATTACTCCTTCCAAAGTGGATACCATGCTGATATCTGTTGAGCAGGGAAAGTCCGATGCCTTTGGCGGAGATATCGGGATCACCCCGGAAAGGCAGGAAAAATTCAGCTTTACGGATCCTACCTATAGCGGCGGTATTGTTTTTGTTTGTCTCAAGGACAGCGTTGCCGGTTATGAGGGAGATAAGAAGGGCGAAATGTCCTTTTGGGAACGACTTGCCTATAGTTTTGAAAAAACCTTTATCCGAGAAAGCCGTTGGAAACTGATCCTTTCGGGACTGTGGATCACCTTGAAGGTTTTCTTTTTTGCAGCCTTTTTCGGTGCCTTTTTCGGCATTATCTTCTTTTTCCTGACAAAGATCAAATGCAGAATTCTGCAGATCTTCATCAAGGTTTTCTTTGATTTGATTTACGGCATTCCAGCCCTTGTGGTGCTGATGGTGGTCTATTTCGTCGGCTTTGGGAATGTGAACGTGTCTCCCGTTTTCGCGGGCATCGTCGGCTTTACCATTACCACCACGGTGGCGGTGGCCGAGGAAATCAAGGTGGGCGAGAAGTCCGTGGACATTGGCCAGACGGAGGCAGCTCTTTCTCTTGGAGCGAGTAAAGTAAGGGCCTTTTTTGAGATCGTTTTTCCTCAGGCACTTAGGGTCGTGCTTCCTATTTTCAAGAATGATGCCATTACCATGTTGAAGACTACTTCGGTTTTGGGCTATATTGCGGTTTCGGATCTAACCAAAGTCGGGGATATTATCAGAGGAAGGACCTACGAGGCCTTTTTCCCGCTTATTACCGTTGCTCTTATCTATTTTGCCATTTCAAAGCTTATTATTGAGATTCTTGACCATTTGACCAATAAAAGCGATTTTGCGCAGAAGACCGTAAAATATCCCCGGGGCGTCAAGGTTGATGTGAACCTTTCGGAGCAGGCAGCGCCGGGCATTTCCGAAGATTCCGGTGAGGTCATTCGGGTCGAACATCTCAAGAAGCAATATGAGAGCTGTACACCCCTGAAAGATATCAACTTGCTTGTGAATAAAGGGGATGTGATTTCCATTATTGGGCCATCGGGTACGGGAAAATCCACTTTCCTGCGGATCCTGAACGGGCTGGAGGCCTGCAGTGCCGGGAAAATCGTGGTTTTGGGCCGGGACCTTGGAGATAAAGCAACCGATTTGCGTGAAATTCGGAAAAAAGTTGGCATGGTCTTCCAGAATTTTAATGTTTTTAACCATATGAGCGTGGTTGAGAATGTCATGTATGCGCCGCAAAAGATTCTGAAGATAGATAAACAGAGCGCCTACGAAGCCGCCATGAGGCAGTTGAGGTCAGTGGGCTTGGCAGAGAAGGCATTTGTGATGCCAAACCAGCTTTCCGGCGGCCAAAAACAGCGGGTTGCCATTGCCAGAGCCCTGGCGATGAATCCGGAAATCATCCTTTTTGATGAAGCAACATCGGCTCTGGATCCGAGCATGGTCGGAGAGGTTCTAACGGTCATCCAGGGTCTTGCGAAAAAGGGGATGACTATGCTGATCGTCACCCATGAGATGGACTTCGCCAAAAATGTTTCCACAAGGGTCTTGTATCTGGACCAGGGAGAGGTTTATGAAGAGGGATCCCCGGATCAAATCTTCAATCATCCCGAAAGAAACAGAACAAGAATCTTTACTTCAAAAGTCAAATCTCTTGCACTGGCCATCCATTCCGAAGAGTATGACTATATTGCCATGTTGGAACAGATCAAGGCATTCTGCGAGAAAAATGGAATTTCGGATGCGCAAAAGAGGAAGCTCTGCGCTGCCTTTGAAAGGGCCTGTGAGCTGCCGGGAATCCTGCCCAAAGCCAAAGAAGCGCATAAGCTCCATGTCCTTTGCGAATATGATGGGGTTTCTTCTAAGGCCTATCTCCGATTTATTCATGAGGGAGAGGAGAAAAATTGCCTGAATTCTGCTCCGGATACCTTGCGGGAGGCCCTCGTCCTCCTTTGTGCAGACAGCATTTTTGAATATAAAAACGGCAAGAACAACCTGTCCTTTGAGATTCTTGCTTAAAGTACAGTGCCTGTCGCAGCGCCCGTTTTGGGCGGGTGCTTGCGGCCTTTAGAGGGAAAAAAGAACTCCCGCCCGGCGTCTTATAAAGCGCTCAGGCGGGAGTTTTGTATTTGCCTTTTACTCTTTGCTGCTGGGGAAATAGTTGCTGAGAAGCTGGGCCAGAGAGGCTGCGGACATGGTCTGCAGATAGACCTTTCCGGGGCCGGTTACCACGGTGTCAAATAGACCTTCTCCGCCGAATAGTTTGTTTTTCAGACCGGGTACTTGGCGGATATCATAGCCGCAGCTGGCGTCCATGATGGCTACTGCGCCCGTATCGCAGATGAGCTCTTCTCCCGGAGCTAATGTGTATTCCGGCGCGAAGCCGTCGATCTCCAGGAAGACCAAGCCGGGGCCTGTCAGCTTCTGCATAATGAAGCCTTCGCCGCCCAAGAGGCCTGCTCCGACTTTCTTCCGGAAATAGGTGGAAAGATTCACATTGGAGGTGGCACAGAGGAAGGCATTCTTTTGGCAGATGATGGACTCTCCTGCCTGAAGCTCTCTCACCACGATCTTTCCGGGGAAGGAAGAAGCAAATGCGATTTCGCTTTCTCCTTGCGCCGAATAAACGGACATGAAGAGGCTTTCTCCGGTGAAGATCCGCCCCAGGGCCTTTCCGGCACCGCCCAAAGCCTTGGTTTCTGTCTGAATGGGACCGCGCATCCAGGTGCGCCCGCCGACTTCGGAGAAAATGGACTCGCCGGCAGAAAGGGAAAGGATAGCTGCTGGCAAACTGCCGCCCTCAATACGGTATTTCATAAAAAATCTCCTTTACAAGAAATGAATCTGTATTGCTGTTTCTGTGCTTTATGAAAAGGGATATTGGCAGATATGGGTTTGGTTTCCGGACACGAAAAGGTCACTCAGATCCCGGCCGTGAAATCCCGAAAACCGTTATAGCGCGTTTTTCTTCAGATAGAAATAGTATCTCGGGAAATACGGGCCTTAGTCGGGAAATATTTCCCGACTAAGGCGCATGCCCGCTATCTACCATCGTATAGAATAACAGAAAAAGACCTGTCAGTAAAGGGCGTCTTCATTTTTCATTACGGCAATTCCTTGGGAAAAGTGAAAATCAATGAACACACTTTATTATTTCATTCTTATTCGCTATAATGATGTCCGAAGGAGTCAATCTGTTTGATTTCATATATGCAATTCCGGGAGGAACTATGAAAGCAAAGTATTATGATCCGTTATTCTATATATCCTCGGAAAAGATGCCTTTTACGGTCCGAATCGAGATCAAACTGAAGGAAACTGTGTTGGAGCAGCCACTGCAATATGCCGTCAGCAAGGCTATGGAGCGCTACCCCTATTTTGCCCTTCGTTTGGCGGAAAGAGACGGAGAGGTTTTGGCGGAGCCCAATGAAAAGCCGGTAGTGGTCTATCCGGGACCGACGGTTTATCCACTGGGAAGCGAAAAAGTCAACCGCCATTTACTGGCTCTGTCCTATTATGAGAAGGGAATCTGTTTTTACATATCTCATGTGATCACTGACGGCGGCGGCTTTGTTCCCTTTGTCAAAACGGTGCTTTATTATTATCTTTGTGACCGTTATCAGGTTGAACTGGACCCCGACGGGATCAACCTGGCAGGGGAGCCTTTCTTTGAGGATGAACTGGGCAATCCTTATCCGGAAGAAAAAATGAAAGCCGCCAAGCCCTTCTGCAAAAAGGAATTGCCGGATTTTTTCCGGCTGCGGGACGGCGGTTATGTCTGCGACCGTGAGGCTACGGTTTACCGTCTTAGATTAAAAGAGAGCGAGGTCATGAAGTTCAATTACGACAATGACGGAAGTCCCTGCTCTCTCATATCGGTTTTGATGACGAAGGCTATCTGGAGCCTTCATCCGAATGAAAAGAAGGATATTGTGAGTGCGGTATCCTTCAATTTAAGGCCGGGCCTGGGCAATCGGCACAATTACAGAATGCTGAGCAGCGCGATCCTGCTGGATTATCCGGAAAAAATGAGAAATACGGGCGTCACGCAAATGTGTACCTGCTCACGCGGAATGACGATGCTGCAAAGCCAAGCGGAAAATGTGATTTATTATGCGGCTCAGCAGAAAAAAAGAGTGGAGGAATTGCTCACCGTTTCCGGCACCGAAGAGAAAAAACGGCTCTGCGGAGAAATGGCTTTAAGGGATTCCACGGAGAATACATTTTCCGTCAGCTATGTGGGTAGAATCGGCTTTGGCAGCGCAGAACCCTATATGGATTCTATGTATAATCTTACAGACGGTTCGACTTACGAGACGGTGTTTATTGAAGTAGCGGCGATAAACGGGATTTTTTATCTTGCTTTTATTCAGGGCTTCTCTTCGGACATTTATTATAGAAGCTTTTTAGAGCAGCTGAAGCTCTGCGGCCTTTCCTATGAGGAGGGGGCGGTGACAAGATTGAATACGCCTGAAATGGCTTGGCCCGGAGAAGAGAAACCTGGCCTTGCAGGCAACGCTGAAAACAAAAAGGAATAATTCAAAAACTTTACAGCACAAAGCAAAAATCCTACCACTTTTGTGGTAGGATTTTTGCTTTGGTCGGAGTGGCGGGACTTGAACCCGCGGCCTCATGGTCCCGAACCATGCGCGATACCAAACTTCGCCACACCCCGATAGCAGGGCTATTATATTGATTTCCACCCATGCTGTCAAGGTTTATTTCGCGGGAAGAGGCTTGGCAGTTCGTCGTTTATTCGGAAAGAAGGTTCACAAGCTCTTTGAAATGCCTTCCACGGACGGCAAAGTTCTTGAAACGGTCAAAAGCTGCTGCAGCGGGGCTGAGAAGGACGCTGTCTCCGGCTTTCGCTTCCCGGGAGGCCAGGGATACGACATCGTCAAATTCGTCGGTTTCGAGAATTTTTGGGGGCTCCATACCGGAGGAAAGGACAGCTTTTTTCAGCTTGGGAGCCGTGTCTCCGCAGAGGATAAGAACCTTCACGCGGTGGCAGATTTCTCTGCCCAGCTCTTCAAAGGAAAGTTTTTTGTCATAGCCGCCGGCAATGAGGATCACAGGCTCCGAAAAACAGCGGAGACCGGCAATGGTCCTGGTGGGGCTGGATGCAATAGAATCGTTATAATATTTCACGCCGCGGAGCTCCCGAACCAGCTCCATCCGGTGCTCCACACCGCCGAAGCTTTTCGCAACCTGCGTTATGGCTGCATCCGGCACAAGACCTTCCACGGCAGCCATGGCGGCCATATAGTTTTCCACATTGTGCGTGCCGGGTAGCAAAATATCGCTTCTTTTGAGAACGGGGATCCCGTGGCGGAAAATCCTCTCACCGTCAAAGAAAAAAGAGGCAGATGGATCCTCCCGGGAGAAAGAGGAGAGGGCACAGGGCGCCTCAGGGGCGAGACTACGGGTGATACTGTTATCCAGATTCAAAATGAGGGTACTGCTCTTTTCCATACGGAGGAAGATGTTTTTCTTTGCAGTGACATATTCTTCCATGGAACTGTGCAGGTCCAGATGGTTGGGAGCAAGATTGGTGATGACCGCACGGTCAGGCCGACAGGTCATATTCATGAGCTGGAAGGAGCTGAGCTCCACGGCAGCAAAGTCATCCGGGCTCATCTTGTCCAAATCCTCCAGCAGGGGTGTGCCGATATTTCCGCCTAAAAAGACCCGCTTTCCGGCAGCCCGGAGAAATTCGGCAATCAGAGTCGTTGTGGTCGTTTTTCCGTCAGAACCGGTTACGGCAATCAGCTTAGCAGGGCAAAGTCGGCAGAAAAGCTCCATTTCGGAGCTGATCTCCGCACCCTGACGGGCAAAGAGGGAGACTTCCGGAGTTGTAGGCAGCATGACGGGAGTCCGAAAGACAAGATCTGCTTCCGCACCGTCCAGATAGCCGGGGCCCAGACGCAGCTTGGCACCGTAGGATTCCAGCTCCCGGGCCGTTTCTTCTATGGAGGAGCGATCGGAGCGGTCACAGGCGGTAACATCCAGACCGGCTTGGCAGAGAAGACGGACCAGGGGTCGATTGCTGACGCCCAGCCCCAGAACATAGATCCGCTTGCCGCGGTATTGCCGAAGACTATCGATCAAGGCCATCTGAAGGCTCCTTTCTTCCTGAATTTTCTTCATTATACTCGCTTTCGGAGGGGATTGCAATCTGTTTGACAAGGCGGAAAAAATAAAGTATACTTGGAGCGCGACCGGGACGGACAGCCGCGTGAGGGGGACGAAAGCAGCCCTCATGAGGAAAGTCCGGGCTCCATAGGGCAAGGATAACGGGTAACACCCGCCCGGGGCGACCCGCGGACAAGTGCAACAGAGAGATACCGCCGCCGGATTCCGGCGGTAAGGATGGAAAGGCGAGGTAAGAGCTCACCCACCGGCCGGAGACGATCCGGTGCTGTAAACTCTATCCGGAGCAACACCGTGGAGGGAACAATGCCTGCCCGGCAGTTCCCGAGGAGGTGGCTTGAGCCCGCTGGCAACAGCGTGCCGAGATAGATGGCTGTCAAGACAGAACCCGGCTTACAGTCCGATCGCTAATAAGAACCGAGAGTTTTCTCCCGGTTCTTATTCTATAAAAAACAGGAATTTTGGGCGCTTTCATCTTTACAAAAAGGGAAAAAAAGAGTATGATATAAGGCAAATTTACAAGGAGGTAGCACATGGCCTATTATTACGAAGAGACATCCAGAACATTTAATGAGTATCTTTTGGTTCCCGGTTATTCTTCCTCTGAGTGTATCCCCGCAAATGTTTCTTTGAAAACTCCCCTCGTGAAGTTCAAGAAGGGAGAGGAGCCTGCGCTGAAGCTGAATATTCCCATGGTTTCCGCTATTATGCAGTCTGTTTCCGGTGAGCGGACGGCAGTTGCTCTGGCAAGAGAGGGCGGCGTTTCCTTTATCTACGGTTCTCAGTCCATAGAGAGCGAAGCGGCCATGGTGGCAAGAGCCAAGAATTACAAAGCAGGTTTTGTGGTCAGTGATTCCAACGTTACCCCGGATAATACCCTCATGGAGCTGATGGAGATCCGCGCAAAGAACGGGCATTCCACCATTGCCGTTACCTCGGACGGAACGGCAACAGGCAAACTCCTGGGAATTGTAACAGACCGGGACTATCGGGTCAGCCGTATGTCCGGCAGTGAAAAAGTTTCCTCCTTTATGACCCCGCTCTCCAAGCTGATTGTGGGAGATGAGAACACGACCCTAAAGTCCGGAAATGACATTATCTGGGAGCATAAGCTGAATTCTCTGCCCATTGTGGACAGAAATGGCAATCTGATGTATTTTGTTTTCCGTAAGGACTATGATGCACACAAAGAGTATCCCAATGAGCTTTTGGACAGCCATAAGCGCTATGTGGTCGGTGCCGGCATCAATACGAGAGACTATGCGGAGCGGGTTCCTGCCCTTTTGGAAGCAGGGGCAGATGTACTTTGCATTGACTCCTCCGAGGGCTTCTCTGAGTGGCAGTTCCGCACGATTTCCTGGATTCGGGAGCATTATGGGGACAGCGTCAAGGTAGGCGCCGGAAATGTTGTGGACCGGGAGGGCTTCCTCTTCCTGGCAAAGGCCGGGGCTGATTTTATCAAGGTCGGTATCGGCGGCGGTTCCATCTGTATCACCCGTGAGACCAAGGGTATCGGCAGAGGCCAGGCAACAGCTCTGATCGATGTCTGCAAGGCAAGAGACGAATACTTTGAAGAGACCGGCATTTATGTTCCGGTGTGTTCCGACGGCGGCATTGTTTATGACCACCACATGACTCTGGCTTTGGCCATGGGTGCGGACTTCCTCATGCTGGGCCGCTACTTTGCCCGCTTTGACGAAAGCCCCACAAGCAAGATCTCCATCAGCGGGACCTATTATAAAGAGTATTGGGGCGAGGGCTCCAACCGGGCAAGAAACTGGCAGCGTTACGATTTGGGCGGCGATAAAAAGCTTTCCTTCGAAGAGGGCGTGGATTCCTACGTTCCCTATGCCGGCAGTCTGAAGGATAATGTAGCGATCTCCCTTTCCAAAGTGAGATCCACCATGTGCAACTGCGGCGCACTGACCATTCCGGAGCTCCAGAAGAAGGCCAAGCTGACCGTGGTTTCTGCCACCAGTATTGTGGAGGGCGGTGCCCATGATGTCATCCGCAAGGAAAATTCCAGCTCAGCAGTAAAATTCTAAACTATGCAAGGCAGGCTGCAGAAAGCAGCCTGCCTTTTTTTGAAAGCTTCTTCCGGTCATCCTTGCGTCTTTCGGCAGAATCCTGTAAAATGAAAAAAGACAGCGCGTATGAGCCGGAATCATAGGAAGGAGAAAGAGAATGGAGGAAAGATATATCGGGCAAAACTGCATCCGTCCCGATGGCCGGGATAAGGTCAGCGGCAGAGCAAAATATGCGGCAGATTATTCTGCGGAGGGGATGCTGCATGTCGCCGTGGCCCGGGCGGAGATTGCCCACGGGCGGATCCTTTCCTTGGATACATCGGCGGCGGAACAGCGGGCTTTGGTCTATACGGCAAAGGACCTTGCGAATAATGTTATCGTGGATATCATTAATGACTGTCCCGTCCTGGCCTCGGAAAAGGTTCGCTATATGGGCGAACCTATTGCGGTGGTGGCAGCCGGGAGCAGAGAGGAGGCTGTTGCTGCAGCTTCCCTCATCCGTGCCGACTATGAGCCCCTTCCGATTCATTTGGATGCAAGGGAGGCACTTGCCTCAACGAGCGAGCCGGTCCACGAGGGAGGAAATCTCGTGGGCAGCTTTGAGCATACAAAAGGGGATCCCGATGCCGCGTTCCGGGCTTGCGACCTTGTCCTGGAGCACACATTCACAACACCCTATCAGGAGCACGCCTATATGGAGCCGGATGCCGGCTTTTCCTATATGGACGGAGACACGCTGACGGTCATTTCCTCCTCACAGAATGTTTTTCATGATCAGCGGATGATCGCAAATGCCCTCGGTATTGCCGCGGACAAGGTGAGAGTGATTTCCGCAACGGTGGGAGGCGCCTTCGGCGGCAAAGATGGGCACATGACGCAGATTTTCGGGGCCTTGGTCACGCAGAAAACCGGCAGAAACGCAAAAATCGTTTTTGACCGGCAGGAATCCATGGCCTATACCTACAAGCGCCATGCCACCGAGCTTCATGTGAAGATCGGCTTTGACAGCAAGGGAAAAATTCTTGCCTTTGATGCGGATAATGTGATTGATACGGGTGCCTATGTTGGTTACGGCCTTTCTGTCCTGGGGCTGCTTTCAGAGCATATTCCGGGGCCCTATCGTATCGAAAATGTCCGGATTTCTTCCAAACTTGCTTATACCAACAAAACGCCGGCCTCCGCGTTCCGGGGCTTTGGCGCGCCCCAGGCAAATTTTGCCACAGAATCTTTGATTTCCGAGGCTGCGGATATTCTGGGCATTGACCAGATTGCCATCCGGCGCAGCAATGCCCTGCGGCAGGGGGATATCGGTCCGCTGGGGCAGAAGATCGAACGGAGCTGCGGATTAACGGAGGCCCTGGACGCCATGGAGCGTTCTCCTCTTTGGCAGGAGGGGAAAAAGAAGCGGGATAAAAATATCGGTTACGGCCTCGCCGCAGGGCATTTGAGCTGCGGCTTCGGAAAGGGGATCCCGGATTCTGCCGAGCTTACGCTGGAGCAGAGAGAGGACGGACGCTATCTTTTCAGGATCGGCCTCACGGAAATCGGGCAGGGCAGCATTACGGCTTTGACTGCCATCGCTGCGGATGCTCTCGGGGTTGCACCCTCTGAGATCATTATGGAAATGGGCGATACGGCAACGACTTTTGACTGCGGCTCGACTGCAGCCTCCCGATCCACTTTCCTGGGAGGAAACGCCGTGCTTGCCGCAGTGAAGGAATATCGGGAAAGGGCCGGAAGAGGAGAAAAGGCGGTGAAGGTCCGCGTGTCGGTGCCCTTCCCAGAAAACGAAATGATGAAGACCATCGGCGTGCCCCATGCCATGTATACCTTCGCCGTTCAGCTCGTAAAGGTCAAGGTCGATCCTGTTTCCTATAAACCTACAGTGCTGGACGCCTGCGCCGTTACAGAGGCAGGCAAGGTAATCCACCCCATGCAGCTTGCAGGGCAGGTTACGGGAGGCATGACCCAAAGCCTGGGACTGGCGCTGGGCGAAAACTGCCGTTTTGACGGAGAGGGAAGAATGCTGACGGACTCCTTCAGCAATTATCTTCTCCCCACCTTTACGGATGCTCCCGCCTTCACTGTTGGCTTTGTGGACGGCTATGAGTCCTCCGGGCCTGTGGGCGTGAAGGGCGCAGCCGAGTCCCCGACTGTACCGACGGCTGCTGCTGTGAACGCGGCAGTTCACGATGCAGCGGGCGTTTGGCATCAGACTCTTCCCATCACGGGAGAGAGTATCTTCCGGAAAAAGGAGTACAGCCGATGAATATTACGAAAGTCAATACCATTGAAGAGGCTCTTGCCCTGCTTTCAAAGGGGGCAAAAGTCCTGGCGGGCGGCACAAACCTCTATGTGAATTTCAAGAAAAAAGGCTATCCTGAGGATTCCTTTATTGATATCAGTGGCTTGGAGGAATTGGAGGGAATTCGATTGGACGGAGAAAAGCATATCGGAGCCCTGGTCACCTTCGCAGAGTTGCTCCGGGAAGAGGAAGAGTCCGCTCTCTGTCAGGCCGCAAGGGAGATGGGCTCCCCCCAGATCCGCAGCCGCGCAACGCTGGGTGGGAATGTCTGCGATTCCTCTCCCGCCTGCGATGCAGGCCCTGTGCTCCTCGTATATGAGGCAAAGGCCCTTCTTTGCTCCGCGGACGGCAGGAGAGAGGTGGCCATGACCGATTTCTTCCGGGGTTACCGCCAAACGGCAAAGAGAAGCGATGAGCTTTTGACGGAGTTTATCCTCCCGGATGAAAAGGGAAAAAGCGTTTTCAGAAAGGTGGGCCTGCGCAATGCAATGGCCATCAGTGTTGTGAGCCTTGCCGCAAAAGAAAGCGGAGGAAGCATCCGGCTTGCAATGGGCTCCGTGGCAGAAATACCGGTTCGTCTGACCCACTGCGAGGCCCTTACAAAGGAGAAAAAAATAGATCGCGAGTCCCTGCGTGCTGCCCTCTCGCTGGATATTCGCCCCATTTCCGATATCCGCGCGAGCAGGGAATACCGTTTTGAAACGGCACAGAGGCTTCTCTGCGATCTCTTGGAAAAGGAGTATGGGTATGAAATCCTTTGAACTTCACTGTAGGGTAAACGGAAAAGAATATACGAATACCGTCCCTTCTCATATCACTCTGCTCTTCTATCTTCGGGAAGTGCTCGGCCTGACGGGAACGAAGGAGGGCTGCGGCGAAGGGGAATGCGGCGCCTGTACAGTGCTCGTCAATGGGAAAAATGTCAACTCCTGTATTTTTCCGGCAATTCAGGCAGAGGGCGCGGACATTCTGACGATTGAGGGCATTGAATCGGATGGAGAACTTGCCGCCATTCAGCAGAGCTTCCTTGCCCACGGCGCCGTTCAGTGCGGCTTCTGTACCCCCGGGATGGTCATCAGTGCAAAAGCCCTTTTGGAGGAAGATCCCCACCCAAGCGAGGAGAAGATCCGATATGCGATGGCAGGCAATCTTTGCCGCTGTACCGGCTATCAGGCAATCGTGGACGCCATTCAAGCCGTGAACGAATGAGTAGCCTTTCAAAATAATAGAATAGGCTGCGGTTTAACAAAAACCCCCAATACCGGTTGTCAGGTATTGGGGGTTTCATCATGCTTTTAGGGGCTTATGCATCTTTCACGCAAAATCATTCGGTGAATTGCAGCATGGAACTTCTATTTTTCGCAGGGGTAGGAGATCCCGGCAGCCTCACGGATGCGGTCCATGAGCCTCATGACGGTCAGAGTTTCCGCATGGGGCATTTCTTCGCACTCCCTTTGCCCGGCTCGGATTGCCTTTTCACAGGCCGCAAACTGGTACTCATAGCCTGTGAGATATGCCGGGCGGTCGATGCGCTCCAGAAGTTTGTGGTCCGACCCGTAGATCTCCAGGTATTCGTAATTGTTCACATTCCCCACAATGGCATAGCCCTCGGTGCCATAGATGATTCCCATCCGATCCGTGGGATTCACGATGGAGGAATAGAGCTGAGCCCTTGCACCCCCTGCGTAGGTCAGGGTGGCATAGCATTGGAGGTCAATACCGCCATCCGAGAGCTCGGCCGTGGCCTTGACCTCCCGAACATCATCCCCCAGTATCAGGGAAAAGAAGGTCAGGCAATAGACTCCTACATCCAGGAGGGAACCGCCGCCCAAAAGAGGATTGCGGACCCGGTCTCGATCGGAGACGGCATAACCCAAATTGGCAGTGACGGAGGTAATCCTCCCGATTTTTCCACTGTGGGCGAAGTCCCGGAGAATTTTTGCCATGGGGAGATAGCGGGTCCAAATGGCCTCTGTCAGGAAGATTCCCGCATCGTCCGCAGCCCGGATGGCCTCCTGCGCCTGAGCTTCATTCAGAGTGAAGGATTTTTCGCAGAGAACGGGCTTATGATAGTGGGCACAGAGGGCAATATCCTCTCCGTGGCGGGAATGGGGCGTGGCAATATAGACCAAGTCCACCTGGGGATCCCGAAGCAGTTCTTCATAGCTGCCGTAGGCCTTTTCAAAGCCCTGTGCCGCCGCGAATTCCCGGGCCTTTTCCAAGCTGCGGGAGCCGCAGGCATAGGGGAGAAGTTCGGGGGAGAGGCGGAGAGTCTTTGCCATACAGGCAGCCATGGCGCCGCAGCCCAAAACACCGATTTTCAGCATACTTACCTCCGAATGGCCCGTCCGGCCCTGGCGGAGGTCATCTTTCCGTGGTCCATGGCAATCTCCCCGCCTACAAGCACATAGTCAAAGCCGGTGCTCAGCTCTGTAGGGTTTTTATAATCGGCATTGTCTCTGACCTCCTTGGGGTCAAAGATGCAGAGGTCAGCATCCATGCCCTCGGCAATGAGGCCCTTGCCCTGCAGACCCATGACTTCCGCAGGCTTGGAGGTCATCTTTCGGACAGCTTCCTCCAGGGTGAAGATTCCTTTTTCCTCCACGAAACGGCGGATGGCCCGGGGGAAAGAGCCGTAAACTCTGGGATGGACCAGACCCTCGGTAGGACAGATGGAATCGGAGATGATGCAGCTGAGGGGATGGGTCAGGATGCGCTGCAGATCTTCCTGGGCGGCAATGAATTCGATCATGGTAATACCGCAGTTTTCGCTCACAAGCAGGTCGCAGCAGGATTCAAAGGGAGTGGAATTGCGCATTTCGGCGATCTCCACAAGGTTTTTTGCGCAGTAAATCTGATTCTCCGGACGGGAAAGGGAAGTGAGCATAATGGCATCCCAACCCACCAGCATGGGCAGATTCTCAAAATCTCTTCCCGTTTCAAATCTGGCCCGCAGGAGCTTTCGTTGCTCCGGGTCCTTCAGCCGTTCCGTCAGGGCAGTCATGCCGCCCTCCAGGAACTCCGTAGGCATCATGTGGATGAGCTGGGTAGAGCCGGAGACATAGGGATAGATATCGCAGCCCACCTTCATTCCGGAAGCAGCCTTTTTTTCCAAAATACCGAGAATTTCCGGGATGGCCTTTCCCCAAATCTCCCGGCCGATGGCTTTCAGGTGGCTGATTTCCAGAGGAATGTTCAGGCTTTCCGCTACATCCAGCATTTCCTTGACGGCATCAATGACCCCCAGGGCCTCCTGCCGCATATGTACTGCCAGGGGGATTTCCTGCCCGGCAATGGGAGATAGAAGTTCCTTGATCTCCTCCTTGCTGTAATAGCACTCCGGGGCATAGCCAATGCCCATGGAAACAC
>JAZUFG010000010.1:0-57346 GCA_045640565.1 Oscillospiraceae bacterium
CTCAACTTCAAATATATCAAGGAGTTTTTATTCTGTCCATAGCTAAAGCTTTTTGACCACTGGCAAAGCCAGTGGTTGCCATATGAAGGCAAAAGCGAGAGGACATGGCGTCCTCTCGCTTTCTTTCCGTCCATTCTTCCATTTTTTAACCGCAATATAATCAGATTCGAGCCGGAAGAGAAGAAAACATGGCTTCTTAATTATTGTATCTTGCCGGTATCGCGGTCAAAAAATCCCTAAGGCGTGCGCCTGAACGGGGCGGTGATCTTTTTTATTCCCGATTCAACTCTTCTATGACGGCTTCTGCGCAGCGAAGGCCATCCACAGCGGCAGACATGATACCGCCGGCATAGCCTGCGCCCTCTCCGCAGGGGAAGAGCCCGTGAAGAGAGGAAACACAATTCTCATCCCGCAGGATCCGTACGGGAGAAGAGGAGCGCGTTTCCGGCCCTGTCAGAACAGCATCCGGATTGTCAAAACCTTGAAGACAGGTATTCAGAACGGGAATGGCATCTGCCAGGGTGTCTCCGACTTTTTTGGGAAGGACAGAGCGCAAATTACAGAGGGTCACTCCGGGGCGATAACTCGGCTCCACTGTCCGGAATTCCGTGCTGGGCCGGTTCTCCAAAAAATCTCCCAGGAGCTGTGCCGGTGCCCGGTAGCTGTTTCCTGCTGCACGGAAAGCTGCTGACTCCAATTCTTCCTGCCAATAAAGACCTCCCAAGGTCCCCCCATAGGGAAAATCCTCCGGACGGAGCGTGACCAATAAGGCACTGTTGCAGTTCTTTCCGTTCCGAGCTGCCAGGCTCATGCCATTGGTAACCACCCTTCCCTCTTCTGACGCCGCAGCAACCACATAGCCGCCGGGGCACATACAGAAGCTATAGGCAGAGGATCCGTCCTCCAAATGGCAGGAAAGCTTATAATCTGCCGGGGGCAGGGCGGGATTACCGGCAAATTCTCCGTATTGGGCCTCATTCAGCCAAGACTGAAGGTGTTCCACCCGGACACCCATGGAAAAGGGCTTGGGCTCCATGGAAAGCCCTTTTCCCTCCAACATTCTGAAGGTATCCCGGGCGCTGTGGCCGATGGCAAGAATACAGGTATCTGCCTCTATTTCATATTCTCCTTCCGGACCCTCGCAAATCACTCCGGACAGGCTGCCGCTTCTCTCCTTCAATCCGGTCAGCTTTGTAAGGAAACGAATCTCGCCGCCCAGAGAGAGGATATAACGACGAACTTCCTGAATGACACGGTAAAGTACATCCGTTCCCACATGGGGTTTTGCATCCGAAAGGATATCCTCCCCTGCTCCGAATTCCACCAGACGGTTTAATACATAGCCGATCCGGTAATCCTTGATTCCGGTATTCAGTTTTCCGTCCGAAAACATTCCCGCGCCGCCTTCTCCGAACTGGACATTGCTGATGGGATTCAAACGGCCCGTTGACCAGAACTCCTCAACGGCTGCCCTCCGGGCCCCCGCGTCGGCACCCCGCTCCAAAACCAGGGGCTTCAGACCCGCTTCTGCCAATAGAAGGGCTGCAAAGATCCCCCCGGGACCGAACCCCACCACAATGGGACGGTGGGCCGGCTGCTTTTCTGCTTTCGGAGGAAGGTAAGGACGGTAGGACGCTTGGGAAGCTTTGGGATTCTTTGCATGTGCAAGGATCGCTTTCTCATTCCCCCTGACAGCCAGATTCAGCGTGTAGATGATCCGGATATCCTTCTTCTTTCGTGCATCCACGGATTTTTTCACGATCTTCAGCGAAAGAATCTCTCCCATGCCGCATCTGAGCTGTTTGGCCGCGGCCTGTTTCAATTGGAGTTCATCTGCCCCGGGCAGCATGGATAAATCCCGAATCCGTATCATAGCTTTCTCCCCGCAGACTCCCCTGCCAAACGCCCGGAGGACCAAGCCCATTGCAGATTGTAGCCTCCGCAATCGCCATCCAAATCCAAGAGTTCACCGCAGGCATAAAGGCCGGGATGCAGGCGACTTTCCATCGTATCGGGGTCAAATTCTCCCGTTCGGATGCCTCCCGCCGTCACCTGAGCCTGCTCCATACCCATTGTTCCCAAAATATCAAAGGGGCAGGCAGAAAGAATATCTGCTATAGAACACAATTCTCCCTCTGACAAATCTTCGGCACGCCCGGAAAGGGAAAAACCAAGACGCAAAAGCAGGGTCCTGCCCAAACGATTCTGCAAAAGGCCCGTCAAAAAATTCTCCAGGGGACGCTCCGGGAAGGCAGAAACCCGACTCTTCAATAGTTTTATGATCTTCTCCGAAGGAACTCCCGGCAAAAGATTCAGCAGAATTCTGCAGCCTTCGGGCTTTTCCGTGACATAGCGGGAGATCTCAAAAATTGCCGGTCCGCTGAGGCCATAATCCGTAAACTGGACTTCTCCCAATGTGGAAGCAATCTCCTCTCCGCCGCGGAAAACACGCACGGCACAGCTGTTCCGGATTCCCTTGAGGGGCCGCACAAGAGAAGGATCTGTGCAAAGCTGAACCAAAGAAGGATACAGCTTGGTGCAGCTATGGCCAAGAGATTGAAGAAGCTTATAGCCCGACAAAGAACCGCCAAGTTTGCTTCCTGCCAGACCCCCGGCCGCAAGAATGACCCGATCCGCCCGGAAATCCCCATCCTCCAGGCGAAGAACAAAGCCATTTTTCTCTTTTTTTATTCCGCGGACCTCTTCAGAAGCTCGTAACTCTACCCCACGGGCTTCCAAAGCAAGGCGCAAAACATCTACCACAGAGGATGCCTGCTCCGAGAAAGGATAGAGTTTTCCCTCCTCCGGTTCTCCGACAAGCAGCCCCAGAGATGCAAACCAGGCCAGTGTATCCTCCACAGAAAAGCGCTGCAGAGCAGATGCCGCAAAGGCCGGATCCTCGCCATGATAGTGCTCCGGAGATACGTTCCGATTGGAAAGATTACAGCGCCCGTTGCCCGTGGCAGAGAGTTTTTTTCCTGCCCTGGACTGGCGTTCAAAAATCACAACAGCGTTTTCGGCGTTTTCCGAAGCAGCAAGAGCCGCAGCCATTCCGGATGCCCCGGCACCAACAATTGCAATAACCATGCGCACAGCTCCTTTTCTCATTATCCGGGCTCATTATAACGGAATATCTCCCACAGTTCAAGCTGAATCCCAAAAACTTGACAAATATTGGATTTTGTGGTAAAATACGCGGAGTTAACCTAGATTTTATGGAGGATTTATGAAAAAATCATTCCTTTTTCTTATTTTACTCCTAAGCCTTCTCTTCCTCTTCAGCGCATGCGGAGAGGAAGAAAGCGCCCCTCCTATTGAAGAGGAGAAAGAGGCCGAGGAGACCGTCCCGGAAGAAACAGAGCCTCTCCCGGAGGTTCAAGAGCCTGAACCGGCTGTCTTTGAAATTCCCTATCCGGACACGGTTCCGGAAATCAGCTACTCTCAACCCGCGGAATATGACGCGCTCTTCACCCTCCAGAGTGACTATTTAAGTGACGCTGATCAAGCAGAAGCTATTTTAGGGCAGGAAAAGGTTTCCAGTTCCGATAATGCCGGCTCCGAGTTCTCTCTCCGCTACGGTCCTTCCATCACAGCCGATGGAGAATCCTGGACAGCCCTTTCCTCCAAGTCCTGCAGCTACGAGGATTACATCTATACGCTAAGCGGCAGCCAACTGCTCGTTCTTTCTTTCCAAAACGGCTATGCGGAAAAAATCAATGTAGTCCCCGCATCGGAAGACCCCATGGAGGGATGGTACGGCAATGACACCCCCTTTGCCATGACGGTTTCCGGCGATTCCCTCTATCTTCTCTCCAAGGAATCCCTCTTCCGCAATACGGAAAATGCTTTGGAGAATGCGGAAGATTCTTACAATGCCGTACATATCCGCACTTTCTCTCTTACAGATCCGGAAAACCCGGAGCTTGTGAACGATTATGCTCTTCGCGGCATCATCATCGGATCCGGCTACAATCAGAAGGGCATTCTTTTTGCTGCCTACACCCCCATTGAGAATCCTTCCTATTCCACCTCCGAGAGCTATACTCCTTCTATTGTCTGCAATGGAGAGGAACGGCTTTTTACCCTCAGAGAGATCCTTATTCCGAATCAGATGCGCTCCTCAGGGTATACGCTGTTGGGTTTCCTTCCCTTTGACTCCTCAGAAGCAAAGTTCCGGGCCGTTGCCGGATATTTCCCCTATGGGATCCTCTCCGGTGAGAATCTTTACCTGGCCGGAAGTGGGAAAATCCTTCAACAATCCGAAGCTTACGAAGAGGACCAATATTCTGTCGTTGCCTGCAGTTATAAGAGATTTGCGGAGGTCATCTCGCTGAATGCCGAAGATTTCAGCTTAACTGCAAACCGTCTTCTCCCCGGCGGTATTTCCAACGGCTCTGACTTCGCCTTGGTTGACGGCAATCCTGTTTTGGCCCTTATTGGCAAAAACACCCTCTTCCGTACTTTCAGCGATCAGGAATACAGTTTTGAAAATACGCTGAAGGATTCCGAAGAAGAAAATGCTCAGGTCATCCGTTTTGATGAGAATCTCCAGGTTCGCGGCGCTTTTGACTCCAAAGATATCTGTGAGATTGAAATCTCTGCCGGCAGGGCCTGGCTCTTCCAGAAGAACGGCGGCTTCTATCCGGAGCGTTACCTGAACCTTTCCGCCGAAAAACTCAAAGCAGAAAACTGTGCTGTTCTGACTTATCTGCCTATTCAGGTCCTTGAAAAGAACGAGTTCGGTATTCTCTGCTGCTGCCTCAGCTACGAGCCTGACGGCGACTATTATGACTACACTTTGGATTACCTCATGCCGGATTCTTTAGACCGGATAGCAAGCCTGAATGACATCAGCGGAGATCTTCTGATCCCCTTCCGGGAAAGCGGAGAGATCCTGCTCCGCCAAGCAGGGACCAGTTCCATATACAAATACGGTGAAGGATTCTTTGAGTATGCCGGAGATATTTCCATCTCCTATCTGGATGCCGAAGATACTGCCCTTTTCCGGACAGAGTCCGTTCTCTGCCTCTGCAATTCTTCCGCGTTCTATACCTTCAACGAAGATTACAGCATTGATGAGACCATTCCCTTCGCCCTTGGATAAGGAGGTTCTATGGAAACAGAACGCGTGAAACGAATCAATGAGCTTGCCCACAAGGCAAAAACCGTTGGTCTGACGGAAGAGGAGCTCGCCGAGCGGGACAGACTCCGCAAAGAATACCTAGCTGCATTTCGGGCAAACCTGACTTCCCAACTGGACAACACCTATATTGTGGATCCACAGGGAAATAAAAGGAAGCTGGGAATCAAACAGTAATAATTTCGGGACGCTTGAACAGCAAGCGTCCCGATTATTTTAAGTTATAAAAAAATCATCCTGCCGTGCTGAACGGCAGGATGATTTTTTACTTATATCAGTCTTCCGTGGATTCGCTGGTATAGACCAGGTCGCCATCTGCAAAGACCTTCTCCTCCGGCTCTTCCGGAACTTCAATATACTCATTGAAATCGCGGTAAGCCTGGAGTCCGGTACCGGCAGGAATCAGTTTGCCGATAATGACATTTTCTTTCAGACCGTTCAAACGGTCAACCTTGCCCTTGATAGCAGCTTCTGTGAGAACCTTGGTGGTCTCCTGGAAGGATGCTGCGGAGAGGAAGGACTCGGTAGCCAGGGATGCCTTGGTGATACCCATGAGGATAAGAGATCTGGTTGCGGGAACGAGATCCGTTTCACCGGCATCGATCCGCTTCTGAATCTCGGCATTGGCATCTTCAAACTCAAAGACATCCACAACACTGCCGGTAAGCAGGTTGGTATCGCCGGGATCCTCAACCTTGACCTTACGCATCATCTGGCGGATGATAACCTCGATATGCTTATCGTTGATATCAACACCTTGCTGACGGTAAACGGAAAGAACTTCCTGCGTCAGGTATTCCTGAACAGCTTCCACACCGGAAATACGGAGAACATCGTGGGGGCTCAGAGCGCCATCGGTGATACGGGCGCCCTTCTGGATCTCCTGGCCATCCTCCACGCGGAGGCCGACGGAATAAGGAACCTGATAGACCTTGGTCTCATCCTCACCGGTAACCGTGATATCACGGAGAGGAGCCTTGTGGGAATCGTCCACGGTGACTTTACCGGAGATCTCGGAAATGATGGCCATCTTCTTGGGCTTTCTGGGCTCAAAGAGTTCTTCGACTCGAGGAAGACCCTGGGTGATGTCATCACCGGCAACACCGCCGGAGTGGAAGGTACGCATGGTAAGCTGCGTGCCGGGTTCACCAATGGACTGGGCTGCGATGATACCGACAGCTTCGCCCAAATTTACCTTTTCAGAGGTTGCCAGGTTCATGCCATAGCAGGTAGCGCATACACCATTACGGGCCTTACAGCCGAGAACGGTGCGGATATAAACGGAATGAATGCCGTGGGCCTCAAACTTGGCAGCATCCTCGGCCTGCATGATCTTGGTCTTGGGATGGAGGAGCTCGCCTGTCTCGGGATCCACGATATCATTGACGGGGAATCTGCCGCGGATGCGGTCACCGAAGGATTCCAGAACCTGTCCCTTTTCCACAACAGCGGACACATTGATGCCCTCGGTCGTTCCGCAATCATCCTGACGGATGATCACATCCTGGGAGACATCAACCAGACGACGGGTCAAATAACCGGAGTCTGCAGTACGAAGTGCGGTATCGGTCAAGCCCTTACGCGCGCCTCTGGAGGAAATGAAATATTCCAGAACAGACAGACCTTCACGGAAGTTGGACTTAACAGGGATCTCAATGGTACGGCCGGAGGTATCTGCCATCAAACCACGCATACCGGCCAGCTGACGAATCTGGTTCATGGAACCACGGGCGCCGGAGTCAGCCATCATGTAGATGGGGTTGAACTCATCCAGATTTGCAGTCAGCGCATCTGTGACTTCCTTGTTGGTCTTCTCCCACTGAGAAACAACCAGACGGTAACGTTCGTCGTTCGTGATGAAACCGCGCTTATACTGGCGGTCGATCTTAACGACTTCGGCTTCTGCCTCATGAATCAAATCGTACTTGCTCTCAGGAATGACCATATCCGCAATGGAAACGGTAATGGAACCCAGAGTGGAATACTTATAGCCCAGAGCCTTGACCTTATCCAGCATCTCCGTGGCGATGGTGAAGCCATGGACGCGGATGCAGCGGTCAATGATTTTGCCCAAGAGCTTTTTGCCGACTTTTTCAGTAATCTCCAGCTCAAAGAGGTCATCCTCGGTTTCGCGCTTACGGAAGCCCAAATCCTGAGGAATGGGAGCGTTGAAGATCAGACGGCCGACGGTAGCCCGGATGAGGCGGGACTTCTTGACGCCGTCAATTTCCCGTTCCATGATGACACGGATGGGGGCATGCATACCGATGACGCCTTCGCCATAGGCAGTGATGGCCTCATCCACAGAACTGTAGGAGTGAATGGGCAGATACTCTGCGGGCTTTTTGCCCTCAGCCGCTGCCTTTGCGTTCTCAGCCAGGAAGAGGTCTGCATCCACACGCTCACCGGAGGGCAGTGCAGTTTCTCCTGCATCGGTAACAAAGACTTCTTCTGCGCCCTTTTCGGCCTTACCCAAACGCTCGTAGGTCAGGTAGTAAGTACCGAGAATCATATCCTGAGTAGGAACGGTAACGGGCTTGCCATCCTGAGGACGAAGGAGGTTATTGGCGGAGAGCATCAGCATACGGGCTTCTGCCTGAGCTTCTGCGGAAAGGGGCACATGAACAGCCATCTGGTCGCCATCGAAGTCTGCATTGAATGCGGTACAGCAAAGAGGATGGAGCTTAATGGCTCTGCCTTCCACGAGGACAGGCTCAAAGGCCTGAATGCCCAAACGGTGGAGGGTAGGAGCACGGTTCAAAAGAACAGGACGGTCCTTGATGATATAATCCAGAGCATCCCAAATTTCGGTCTTGCCCCGGTCAATCATCTTCTTGGCGGACTTGATGTTATTGGCAATGCCATCCTCGACCAGCTTCTTCATAACGAAGGGACGGAAGAGCTCGATAGCCATTTCCTTCGGAAGGCCGCACTGATAGAGCTTCAATTCAGGACCGACAACGATAACGGAACGGCCGGAGTAGTCAACACGCTTGCCGAGAAGGTTCTGACGGAAACGGCCCTGCTTGCCCTTCAGCATATCGCTCAGAGACTTGAGTGCCCGGTTGTTGGCGCCCACGACAGCTCTGCCGCGGCGGCCATTATCAATCAGAGCATCAACGGCTTCCTGCAGCATCCGCTTTTCATTCCGGATGATGATATCGGGAGCACTGAGCTGAATGAGACGCTTCAGACGGTTATTGCGGTTAATAACACGGCGATAGAGATCGTTCAGATCAGAGGTGGCAAAACGGCCGCCATCCAGCTGGACCATAGGACGAAGCTCCGGAGGAATAACCGGAAGAACATCCATGATCATCCAAGTAGGATCGTTATTGGAAAGGCGGAAAGCATCAACAGCTTCCAGACGCTTGACAATACGAAGCTTTTTCTGGCCGCTGGAGGCCTTCATTTCGGCACGGAGAGAAGCGGAGAGTTCTTCCAGGTCAACGTCCTCCAGAAGCTTTTTCACAGCTTCTGCGCCCATTCCTGCCTGGAAATCATCCTCATACTTCTCGCGCATGTCGCGGTATTCTTTTTCCGTCAAAATCTGATTCTTGGTCAAGGGGCAGTCGCCGGGATCCGTAACAATATAGGCGGCGAAATACAGGACCTTCTCCAAGAGTCTGGGGCTGATGTCCAGAAGCAGACCCATACGGGAAGGAATACCCTTGAAGTACCAGATATGAGAACAGGGAGCAGCCAGCTCAATGTGGCCCATACGCTCACGGCGGACCTTGCTCTTGGTGACTTCAACACCGCAGCGATCGCAGATCTTGCCCTTATAGCGAATCTTCTTATACTTTCCGCAATGGCATTCCCAGTCCTTTGTGGGCCCGAAAATTTTCTCGCAGAAGAGGCCGTCCCGTTCCGGTTTCAGGGTACGGTAGTTAATGGTCTCGGGTTTTTTTACTTCGCCATAGGACCAGGAACGGATCAAATCAGGGGAGGCAATACCGATTTTAATTGCTTCGAAATTTGCATAAGCCATAGTATTTTACCCTCCTTCTCTTATTCCGGGTCGCTCTCGGCATCCATGTCCAGAGCGTCAAACAGGCTTGCATCGTCATCTTCGGAATCCACAACGATTTCCTCGCCGTTTTCATCCTGAATGGCAAAGCCTGCATCATTGATTTCCTCATCGCCGGCAACATAGGTCTCACGGGCGCCGACGGGAAGCATATCCTCATCCTCGTCATCAATGAGCTCGACTTCATTGCCGTTCTCATCCAGCATCCGAATGTCCAGACAGAGGGACTGGAGTTCCTTAACCATGACCTTAAAGGCCTCAGGGATACCGGGAGCGGGCACATTATGCCCCTTCACGATAGCTTCATAGGTCTTCACACGGCCGGTGACATCATCGGATTTGACAGTCAGGATCTCCTGCAGGGTATAGGCTGCGCCATAAGCTTCCAGAGCCCAAACTTCCATTTCACCGAAACGCTGGCCGCCGAACTGGGCTTTGCCGCCCAAAGGCTGCTGGGTAACCAGGCTGTAAGGACCGGTGGAACGGGCGTGGATCTTATCGTCAACCAAATGGTGGAGCTTGAGGAAGTAAACATAGCCGACAGTGACCAGATTATCGAACTTTTCACCGGTGCGGCCGTCATAGAGGACGGACTTGCCGTCTTCACGGAGACCTGCAAGCTTCAGGGTCTCGCGGATGTCTTTCTCGGTTGCGCCGTCAAAGATGGGGGTCGCAACCTTCCAGCCAAGAGCATGGGCTGCATAGCCAAGGTGAACATCCAAAACCTGACCGATGTTCATACGGGAAGGAACGCCCAGAGGATTCAGAACGATATCCAAGGGAGTGCCATCGGGCATGAAAGGCATATCCTCTTCGGGAAGGACACGGGAAACGACGCCCTTATTGCCGTGACGGCCGGCCATCTTATCGCCCACGGAAATCTTACGCTTCTGGGCGATGAGGACCCGGACCACCTTGTTGACACCGGGGTTGAGATCGTCACCGTTTTCTTTGGTGAAGACATTGACATCCACAACAATGCCGCTCTCGCCGTGAGGCACCTTAAGAGAGGTATCACGGACTTCTCTTGCCTTCTCACCGAAGATGGCACGGAGCAGGCGCTCTTCTGCCGTGAGCTCGGTTTCGCCCTTGGGCGTAACCTTACCGACCAGATAGTCTCCGGAACGGACTTCCGCGCCAATGCGGATAACGCCGTTTTCATCCAGATCCTTCAGCGTATCTTCGCCTACATTGGGGATATCCCGGGTGATTTCCTCAGGCCCGAGCTTCGTATCCCGCGCTTCCGTCTCATATTCTTCAATATGGATGGAGGTAAAGACGTCCTCACGAACCAGACGTTCATTCAGGAGGATGGCGTCCTCGTAGTTATAGCCTTCCCAGGTCATAAAGCCGATGAGCACATTCTTTCCCAGAGAAATTTCACCCTGAGAGCAAGCGGGACCATCCGCAATGATCTGCTTCTCCTTCACCCGCTCGTTCACTTCCACGATGGGGCGCTGGTTGATGCAGGTGCCCTGGTTGGAGCGGCCGAACTTCAGGAGAGGATGGGTCACCACCCGTCCGTCATCATAGAGGACCGTGATCTCCGTAGCGCTGACCTTGGTAACGACACCGTCACCCTCGGCCTTGACGCAAATCTCAGAATCCACTGCGGACTGGTGCTCGATACCGGTTGCAACAATGGGAGCTTCGGTGGCCATGAGAGGCACTGCCTGACGCTGCATGTTAGCGCCCATCAGAGCACGGTTAGCATCGTCGTTCTGTAGGAAAGGAATGAAAGCCGTTGCAACGGAAGTCATCATCTTGGGAGAAACATCAATGTAGTCAATGACATCTCTGTCAACTTCGATGATCTCATTGCGGTGACGGCAGGAGATACGGCGATTAGCAAGGCAGCCGTTCTCATCAACAGGCTCGGTAGCCTGAGCGATGTAGAAGTCATCCTCCACATCGGCAGTCATGTACTCTACGGTATCCGTCAGGCGGCAGGTGCCCTTTTCGATCTTGCGGAAAGGAGCCTCGACGAAGCCGTATTCATTCACGCGGGCATAGGAAGCCAGGTAGTTGATCAGGCCGATGTTAGGACCTTCAGGGGTCTCGATGGGGCACATACGGCCATAATGGCTGTAGTGAACATCTCGAACATCAAAGGTTGCGCGCTCACGGCTCAGACCGCCAGGGCCCAGAGCAGAAAGACGGCGCTTATGGGTCAGCTCAGCCAGGGGGTTATTCTGGTCCATAAACTGGCTCAGAGGAGAGGACCCGAAGAATTCTTTAATGACAGCAGTCACGGGGCGAATATTGATCAGGCTCTGAGGAGTAACCGTTTCCAGATCCTGAATGGTCATACGCTCACGGATGACGCGCTCCAGACGGGTGAAACCAATGCGGAACTGGTTCTGCAGAAGTTCGCCCACGCAGCGGAGACGGCGGTTGCCCAGATGGTCAATATCATCTGTGGTTCCGACGCCATTGGTCAGGCTGCAGAGATAGTTAATAGAAGCAAGGATATCTTCCTTGGTGATATGCTTGGGCATGAGCTCATCCCGACGGAGCTCAATTGCTTCTTCCCAACCGTCCTCGGGAACGGTTTCCAGCATTTCTCTCAGGACGGTGAAATTAACCTTCTCTTTGATACCGTACTGCTTGGGGTCAAAGTTCACAAACTTGGCCATGTCCACAGTATTGTTGGAGAAAATCTTGACTCTCTTGCCTTCCACCAGGAGAATAGCTTCCTGTACGCCGGCATCGGAAATCTCATGGGCACGGGCACGGGAAAGAACCTCACCGGGCATGGCAATAATTTCACCGGTTAAGGGATTGGCCACGGGTTCAGCCAGCTCATGGCCGGCAAGACGGGTCCAAAGATCCATCTTCTTATTGAACTTATAGCGGCCGACGCGGGAGACATCATAACGGTGCGCATCAAAGAAGAGCGCATTCAGATACTCCTCGGAGCTCTCCACTGTGGGGGGCTCACCGGGACGAAGGCGGCGATAGATCTCCAGCAGGGCCTCTTCTCTGGTCTTGCAGGTATCCCGTTCAATGGTGGCATCCAGGAAACGGTCCTCACCGAAGATTTCCCGGATCTGCTCGTCACTGGAAATACCCAATGCACGGATCAGGCAGGTAACGGGAAGCTTGCGGTTTTTATCGATACGAACATAGAAAATGTTCTGAGCATCGGTTTCGTATTCCAACCAGGCACCGCGGTAAGGAATGACCGTGGAAGTGTAAGTATGGACCTCCGCCTTGTCGACGGTGTGGCCATAATACATACCGGGGGAACGGACAATCTGGGAAACGATAACACGCTCTGCGCCGTTAATGACGAAGGTTCCGCCATTGGTCATCAGAGGGAAATCGCCCATGAAGATTTCCTGTTCTTTCATTTCGCCGGTTTCCTTGTTGTGGAGGCGAACTTTTACGCGGATGGGCTTTGCATAGGTGGCGTCACGACGCTTGCACTCCTCAACAGAGTACTTGGGAGCCTCGTTCATGGAATAATCCAGGAAAGAGAGTTCCAGATTACCGGAATAATCGGTAATCGTGTCTACATCGCGGAACACTTCCCGCAGGCCTTCATCCAGGAACCACTGATAAGAGTCCTTCTGGATCTTCAGCATGTTGGGCATTTCCAAGATTTCGGGATACTTGGAATAGCTCTTACGGAGAGTCTTGCCGTAGTAGACATCCTTCACCATATCCATTCTGAATCATCACTGCCTTTCTCGGCTATTGCCGGGGTATATTACATAATCAAGCATAATGCTGTAAGTGGCACACACGGCGCAGTTGAAAGAAATTTCAATGTCTTCTTGACATCCGGGACTTGAACTGATAGAATCAAGACAAGAGATGTGAGAGAATGACCGCGCAAATTACGGCATTATGGATAGCCATGATAGCAAATCTCTGCAAAAAAGTCAAGAAAAATTTTTGCCCTGCCGAATTTTTCGGCAGGGCATTTTTTATGATTTGTTCTTTTTGAAGACCCATTCTCTCTGGATCCCATAGGAAACAAAGAAGAGGGCTGTATCCACCAGCATCTTGAGCAGGGTCGTCAGAATCGGAACCGAGTTCCCTAAAAGGCGGTTGATCGCGGTGAGCAGGCCGGCAGAGACGAGCATCTGCGGCACTGCCAGACAATAATAGCGGAAGAGAGACTTGCGGTAGCTCCCCTTGTTTTTAAAAACTGCCTTATTGTTGATGTTATAATTTGTAAAAGAGGAAATCAGACGGGCAATTACCGTGGCAAGCAGTTCCGCATAGCTTCCCGCCGAGGGGCTGAGCCAGCGAAAGAGGAAATGGAAACAAATCAGGTCCAAAAGCGTGGTTCCCAGGGAACTCAGGATGAACTTGAACATGACCTTAAAAATCCGCCAGGAATCTTTGAAAGGATTATAATGGCTGGTATAGTTCTTTTCATCATATACCGTTGCAATAGGCTGTTCCAGAAAAACGATCTTCTGCCTCTTCATCTGAAGAAGCATATTGGTCTCATACTCAAAGCGCTCCCCTTCGATCTCCAGAAAAGCCGGAAGGAAGGCAGTCGGGATGGCCCGGAGACCCGTCTGGGTGTCACTGAGGCGGATACCGCAGCAGATCAGAAAGGCAAAGGAAGTCATGCGGTTTCCAAAGCGATTTCTTTTGGGAATATCCTTTCTTTTGAAATTCCGGCAGCCCACGATCACTTTACCCGGTTCTTCCAGCATTCTCTGCCCGCAGGCCAGGATATCTTCCGTCAGGTGCTGGCCATCCCCGTCCGCAGTGACCACGCCCTTTAAATCCGGCAGTTCCTTCAGCAGGTAGGCAAAGGCTGTTTTCAGTGCCCTCCCCTTTCCTCTATTGACCTCGTGGGTCAACACGGTAACAGCCGGGAATGCAGCCACTTTTTCAAAGCAGCCCTTGTGGTCGGCATCGCTGCCATCGTCCACCACCAAAATATGAGCGAACCCTGCCTCCGCAAGAGAGGTTATTACGCGGACAAACCTTTCATCCGGATTTAAGGAGGGAATCACAGCCGCAACGAACTCTGTGCAATTCATTCTATTCTTTTCCGAATCATTCTGCATATCGGGAATCTTCTTTCTATCAATCAAAGCAGACTTCAGTCTGAGTTTTCTAACAATCTATCCAAATCCTTGAGCCAATCGGAATCGTCCTTCTCCTCAGAGCTGACCCCTTCCTCCAGGGCTTTGCGGAAAAGGGCATCCTCTTCGTCTGTCGGAAGCAGATCCGCAATGAGACGCTGGGTCTCTTCCATATCTCTTTTGGCTTCCGCTTTCGGGTTTGAAATCTTGGGAAGTTCTTCGGTCAAACGCTTTATAAAGGACGTGGGCTCATCCGAAACGGAATCCGACTCCAGGGAGAAATCCAAGGAAGAATCCGGTGCGGGAGACTCCGTAATCTTGGGAAGCTTGGAGGTGAGAGACTGGGTAAAGGCATTCGCCATTGCCAAATTCGGATACTGATCTTTTTCATAGTCATGTCGTCTGCCGAAAGCCGGCTCCCGGGCAGGCTCAGATTTCCGGGTACGCACGGGAGCCTCTGTTTCTTCCGGGGCCTCTGAAAAAGATTTTTTCTGCAAAATCCGGATGGAAATAAGGACCGCCAATGCTCCTGCACTCATCATGGCATAGCAGGCAAGATACCAATCTCCATGACGCTGGACCAGGTATTCTCCCACGCCCAATGCTGCGATACCCAAAAGGGAAAGAGCCCAGCAGGCAGGATCCGCGGGCCGGAATCCGCTCCTTTTGATCCCGCGGACGGAATAGAGAACAATCTCAAAAACCAGGCCGGCCAGAGAAAGGATCTGCACCACGCTGACAAAACCGTTGATTCTGAAGAATGCGGAATCATAACGCATGGAGTCAAAAATCAGCTCCGCGGCACACCAAAGACGAAGGAAAAGGGAAAAAACCGAACCGTCGGGCTGCTTTTCCTTCCGGTACTGATTGCGGAAGAAAGTGAGGAGCAAAAGGAAGAAAATCAGGAACGCCGCAAGCGACTGCCAGAAAAAGACCGCCGCCCGAAATTCCGGCACACCTGTGATCGGCTCCATATCCGTGGAAAAGGGCAAGCCCTGATAAAATGCTTTTTCAAAAACCACCTTACCCCGGTTTGCGGAATAGAAGATGGCAGATAGTTTTCCGACGGCGATTCCCAGAGCAGCGCCCGGGGCCACCGCATCCATAAAAGAGGGCAGCTTTTTAATTACGCGGACTCCCCAAAGGATCAAGGCTGCCAGCAAAACACCCAAAAAGGCCCCTGCCAGACAGAAGGAACCCACACTGTCATCCGTCAGTGCCTGGTGCAGGTCCGCATATTGACGATAGAAACAGTGATAATGCAGGAGGCGGGCACCCAAAACGCCCAAAAGGATCGCCAGCGGCAGGAAAAGAGCCATATCCCAGGGAAGTTCCCCCTGCAGAGCACGGCAGCCCAGCATGGCCAAGGCCGCGGCAAGCACAGCTATGGCCAAGACAATTGCGCTCCAATAAATTGTAAGAGTATCGGATACGAAAGCAATCTGGCTCATTTTTTCTCTCCTTCAAAAGGATATGCCGTAGCAAAATAGATGCAGTCGCTGACATTCCGCTCGGAATGATAAACAATCTCGTTGAGAATCTCACCGCCGAGGATGGTCTCGCCGGTCTGGCCGCCATCCAAAGCATAAGCAACCATGGGCTCTTTTTCTTTTAAAATGGAAACCAGGCCCATGATGGTGGTGTAGTTGGCATTCATAAGAAGATAGTGACGCTCACCCATCTGGCAAAGCGCAGCCCGGGCCGCCACGGAGTCCACCTGACCTAAAGAGTAATTGCAGCTCGTGATGGGAACCCCATTTTCAATCAAAATCGGTCCGAAGGAAAGGGAGAAGCGGATATCCTTCTCTTCCATGTAGGCTTTTGCCTCTTCCTCTGTGGTCAATTCATCCGCGTGGGTCACCAGGATATTGCCGTTTCCGTCAATCATGCAATTTTCCACGCCCGGATAACAGCGGTAAAGCTTTCCCTTGTAAATATTGATACCGTATCCCCGATAGCTGTAAAAATCCGCATTTGACGCCAAAACCGCGTTGGCCTGCGCTGCCATATCCGAACAGCGAAGCTGACGGCCGGAACCGTAGCTATCCCCTGCCAGAGCCCGGCGGAATTGGGAGGCATCGGCAACCTTCACCTCGGAACAGTAGCACAGCGTATTGTCAGTAAGTTCTGTCCAGCATAAAACCAGGATGGTTTCATCGTAATACCATTTGGTCTCCGTTCCTTCCCAGAAAGGAAGGTTCCGGTTCCAGACCGTCGGCTCGCCGCCCAAAAGAGCGGAAGCAGAGGCAATGACCGCTTCCACATCCCGGGGATCATCCGAAGCGCCAAAGGCTGCGGGATCGGGGAGCTCTCCTCCCGGGGCATTCTCGTCAATGGTGTAAATTCTGGGAATATAAGTCAGATTCTCCAAAGCTGTACTGGCAGTATTGTTTGTGAAATAATTCAGCTTCTCAGAAAGGTCTGCGGAAAGCCGCTCTTCTTCCCCCTGCGCCGCAGAGGCAATCTCATCCGAGGGATGGACATAAAGAAGCCCCTCTTTGAAAAGGAAGAAGGTTACAGCAAGGGCAGCGGCCGAAAGCAGAAAAAGGGAAATTGAAAGGAAGATCTTCCCTATGGGATTGGGCTTCCGATCCTTTGCCATCAAAGCACCTCCCCGGAGTTCTCCGCCTGCGGCAAGTCAAAATAAGCTGCCATACGGGGAGATTTTCCCACAAAATGAAGGAGAAGACGGACACCGACCCAACCCGTCAGAATTCCCAGGAGCAAACCGCCGAGAATATCCGTGGGGAAATGGAAATAAAAATACATCCGACTCCAGGAAATCAGTACAGCAACAAGCAGAGACGGCCATTTCAAGGGACTCTTTTTCAGAAAAAGCGCCATGACGCAGGCAAAGGAAGAACCCGCATGTCCGGAGGGGAAAGAGGCATCCGTAGGAGCTTCTAAAAGAAGAATGGCATCCCCCACCGTAAAAGGCCGCGGTCTCATGATCAGTGGCTTTAAAATCAAATTGCAGCAGATAAACTCCAGAAGAAGGGCCGCCGCCATATAGCAGGCTGTTTTCCGTGTTTTCCGGAAGCAGGCCATGGCAAGGATCATGCCGATCCAAAGATAACCGGCATCCCCGATCTCCGTGAAAAACTTCATAATGGGGGTAAGCCAATCAAAGCGGCAGTATGCCTGAATCCAATCCAAAAGGGCAATTTCCCAAGCCACAGACTCCCCCACCTTTCCGAATTTTTTCCGCAAAACTACAGTCTATTATACTAGCAAATGAGGACCGAAAAAGCAAGAAAAAAGTCCTGATTTTTCGGGGCGGATTTTCGGGAAAAGCGGAAAGGATTTTCAAGGATGGGAGTTGTTTTTCGGACAGAAATATGCTAAACTAGGGCCGAAATTTTGAAAAGGAGGCAAGCCCATGGACGGTTTTTCCGAAATCCGTGAAGAAAAGAGCATACAATGCTACTATTGCGGCAGAGCTGTTCCCATCCGCTATATCACCGAGCGGATCGAACCCAGGCTTGCCACCCGCTATCACGGAAAACGCGTGAAAATCTGCATCTACTGCGCAGAGGAGTGGGACGAAGAATTTCCGGACAGCAAACCTGCCGATGCCCCGATCCCGGCGGAGCTTCCGGAGGAAAGCGCAGATCCCGTTCCGGAGGAGCCGGTCCAAGTGCCGGAGCAGCCCCTCACCAGACGCCAGGCAGAACGCCTTTCCTGGTATCATAATGTCAGCCCTGTCCGGGGTTATGATGTCAAATCCGCTATTCTGAAGGATGATGCTTTCGGAGCCGTGGCACACGAAGCCGAACTCAGAGGTCTTTCTTACGGCTACTACATGGTGCAGAAGGAAGCAGGCAGCAAATAATCGACACGCTATAAAAAAGCAGCAGTTCGTTCCGCGAACTGCTGCTTTTTCCTGTCATATTTTATTACAGCTCGAACCAAACGCCGTGGTCCGGGGGCAGGATGAATTCGGTTTCCGGACAGGCAATGGCCATTTCCCTGCGGACCTCTTCCATCTGAGGCATGTATTCCGCATAGGGTTTTTTCAGGTCCATGTGGTGAGGCACAACGACCTTGGGGCTGAATTCGGCAACGAACTCTGCAAAAGCCTTGGGATCCTGAATCTGACGGGTAGCCTGCATAATGGCAATGTCGGGTTTGGCTTCCTTCAGGATGTTTTTCTGGGTGACGGTGAGGTCATTTCCCCAAACCAGGAGCTTCAGGCCATCGGGGAAGGTGAAAAGGAAATTACGGTATTCCGTAGTTCCCAGAATCTGCATATCACCCATGGCGCGATCCACAAAAGGCTTCCGCATCAGGGTGGAAACGAGCTCATTACGGTGCTGATTAAAGGCCACATGGCGTCCGAAAAGGGCCTTGACCTTTACCCAGTCAAAATCCAATTCCAAGTTGGCATTCATGGGGAAAACCAGCTGAGGGATCAGATTGCCCCAGTCGATCAGAGGCAGGGCGGAGAGCTCACCTGTCAGCAGGGGGCAGTCGAATTTATCCAAAAGCTTCGGAATATCGGTGATATGGTCCCAATGGAGGTGGCTGAGGGTCATGAGATCGCAGTTTTCCACGGATTCCCAGGTACAGGCAGTATTTTCTGCCTCGGTGATATAAGGATCGGTAACGATGGTATGCCCGTCCCGCTGAATTTCATAGGAGGCAACGGACAGCCATTTCAATTTCAAGCCATATTTACTCATAACGGTTCTCCCTTCAGAATGATAGAGTAATTATAAAGCGCTTTCCGAAAAATGTAAAGAGAAAGCGCCAAGTAATTGGCGCTTTCCCGATGATACTCAAAGCAGAAGTTCTGCAATCTGGACGGCATTGGTGGCAGCGCCCTTGCGAATCTGGTCACCGCAACACCAAATATTCAAGCCCTTTTCATCCGTCAGATCATCCCGGATCCTGCCGACAAAGACGATATCCTGATCGGAGGTATCCAAAGGCATGGGGTAAACCTTGTTGGCCAGGTCATCCACCAAACGGCAGCCGGAGGCTTTGGCAATCGCCTCTCTGGCTTCCGCAACGGAAATCTTGCGTTCCGTGCGAACACAGAGGGAAACACTGTGGCTGCGGTAGACGGGAACACGCACGCAGGTGCAGCTGACCTTCATATCGGGCAGATGGAAAATCTTTCTGCCTTCGTTCTGGAGTTTCATTTCCTCAGAGGTATAGCCTTCAAAGGCCTCACCGCCGATCTGCGGAATGACATTGTAGGCAATCTGATACTGGAAGACCTGAGGTTTGATCTCCTCTCCCCTGCTGAGCTGCTCCACCTGATCATGAAGCTCATGAAGACCGCCGATGCCGGCGCCGGAGACTGCCTGATAGGAGGATGCAACGATGGAGGTAATGGGGCTCAATTCCCGAAGAGCATGAATCGCCGTCAGGGAAATAATGGTGGTGCAGTTCGGATTGGAAATAATGCCATGATGCTTCTTGACATCCTCCGGATTGATCTCCGGAACGACCAGAGGCACATCCTCACGAAGACGGAACGCAGAGGAATTATCCACGAAAACAGCTCCGCTCTTGACAATAGCGGGTGCAAACTGCTTGGCAATATCATTCTCGGCAGCACCGAGGACAATATCCATTCCCTCAAAAGCTTCGTCGCAGGCCAATTCCACCTTCAGCATTTGGCCCTTAAAGGGGAGCTCTTTTCCCACACTTCGCTGACTGGCCAAAAGGTGAAGCTCTTTCACAGGGAAATTCCGCTCCTCCAGGATCTTCATCATTTCGCGGCCAACTGCGCCGGTGGCACCTAAAATGGCAACCTTTACTTCTTTCATTGCTGTTCTCCTTTCTTATTTCACGAAGCCCATATACAGGACCCGAATGGCGGCGGCAAAGTCTTTGTCATCCACACCCACAATAATATTCAGTTCTTCGGGGCCCTGGGTAATCATGCGAATGTTAATGCCGGCCTCGCCCAAAGCGGCGAAAATACGGCCGGAAATGCCGGGACGGAAGGCCATCTTCCGGCCAACGGCAGCCACAATGGAAATATGCTGGGTCATCTTGATCTCATCCGGCTGAATCTCATTCTGGAGTTCACCCAGGATGAGGGGAAGAGCTGAGCCTGCCTTATCCGCGGCAACTACGACGGAATAGCTGTCAATTCCCGAGGGAACATACTCCACAACAACGCCGTAGCGGTCAAAAATCTCCAGAATCTTCCGGAGGGAGCCTGCCTCTGAGGACATGCCGGATTTATTGACCGTGACAATGGAGAAATTCTTTCTTCCCGCAATACCCGTGATAAATCTGCCGGGCTGGGAACCTTCGTCCTCGAAGCTCTCCTGAATGAGCGTGCCGGGATGGTCCGGATCGTTGGTATTCCGGATATTCAAGGGAATATCCTTCTCCCGGACCGGGGAAACGGTCCCCTCATGGAGAACCTGGGCACCGGCATAGCTGAGCTCCCGCAGTTCTGCGTAGGTAACCTGCTCAATGGGCTGGGGATTTTCCACAATTCTGGGGTCTGCCATGAGAATGCCGGAAACATCCGTCCAGTTCTCATAGACATCCGCATCCAAAGCCGCAGCAGCCAGAGCGCCGGAAATATCGCTGCCGCCCCGGGTAAAGGTACGGATGGAGCCGTCCGGCATGGCACCGTAGAAGCCGGGAATGACCACGCAGCGTTCTTCGGCCAGTTTTTTCAAGGTCTCATAACTCTCCTCTTTATTGACGGAGCCATCCAGCTTGAATTTCAGCCAGTCCGCTGCATCCAAAAAGTCAAAACCAAGATATGCCGCCATGAGCTTTGCGGAAAAATATTCGCCCCGGGAGGCAACTTCATCCTTGGAAAGGCCGGAATCCAAGCGGGCGCGAAGCTCAGCGAATTCCTCTTCCAAAGGCAGGTCCAGGCCCAAATCATCACGGATCTCCAAATAGCGGTTCCGGATCATCTCAAAAACCGTATCGCAGGAGACACCGTACTTCACATGCGCGTGGCAAAGATACAGAAGATCCGTGATCTTATGGTCCTCTTTATTCCGTTTGCCCGGTGCGGAAACGATCACGACCCGGCGGGAGGGATCAGCCCGCACAATGTCCCGTACTTTGGAGAACTGGCCCGCATCCGCCATGGAAGAGCCACCGAATTTCAAAACTTTCAGCATATCAGCTACCTCTCAAAATCAAAGATATACGGCAAGCTTTGCCACGAAATCTTCCCCGCTTAAAAGAGGAAGAATTTCGGAAAGTGCCATGGGTTTCGTAAGAATGCCGGGACCGAAATCGGAATCCTTGACGGCATCAAATTTCTTCGGATCAGCGGTCCGAACATAGAAGATCTCATTTGTGGAGGAGGAATCCGGCTGCGCAGGCTTGAAATCGCTGCGATAGAAGCCACGGAAACCTGCCTCAATATCCATGCAGTCCCGGAGGACATTGGCGGCCGTGGGCAAGCTGCCCGCCCCCTGACCGTAGAACGCCCGATTGCCGATCCTTGCTGCCGCAAAGGAAAAACGGTTGAAGCAGCCGCCTACCGCAGCCTCGGGATCCGTCTCCTCAAAGACAGTGGGAATGACCGAAGCTGCGATCCCCCGGGCAGTCTTTTCTGCGCTTCCGATGATCCGCAGGACCATGCCCTTTTCCTTGAAGGCCGCAATATCTTCGGCAGAAACATGCCGAATGCCCAACATGGGAATATCTTCTTCCTTCATGGAAACGCCAAAGGCAATGTTGGCGGAAAGCAGGAGCTTTCTGCGGATATCCCATCCATCGATGTCTGCTGTGGGGTCGGCCTCAGCAAAGCCCAGCTTTTGGGCCTCCTTCAGGACCTCACCGAAATCGGCTCCCTCCTTGGTCATCCGGTCCAAAATATAATTGGTGGTGCCGTTCATGATACCGGAAAGATTCAGAATCTCGTCAACTTCCGCCGCCCGGGCAAGTTCGTAGAGCCAGGGGATCCCGCCGCCGGCAGCAGCCGTACAGCGAAGACCTAAGCCCTTTTGGATCGCCAGAGGCACCAGGGTATCAAATCCGGCAGCTATCATCTGCTTATTGGCTGTGACAAAATGCTTGCCCGCTTTCAAAGCAGCCTCGGCAAAATCAAAGGCAGGCTTGAAACCGCCCATCGTTTCCACCACGATGTCGATCTCCGGATCATTCACAATTTCCGAATAATCCTTTGTGACGGGAATGGAAAGCTCCGGGAATTCCCGCAAATCCAGGATTTTCTTTACCGTTAAATCCTTTCTCCCCTCGCAAAGTTTTACAAGTCCGCCGCCTACAACACCGCAGCCCAAAACAGCAATATTCATTCTTTTTCGCTCCTTTGTGGACATTTCACAAAATTGTCCGTGTATTGTGGACATTTGCTTTTCGATTGGACACATAATAGCACAGTTGCATAAAGAATGCAAGGTTTCTTTTCAAATACCCGGGAAAAAAGCGAAAAGAAACCTTCGGGATAGCCAGATAAGGAGAGAGGCACAGTCGGAATCCACGTTTTGGAGCGAAGGCGTATATGGATACGCTGAGTGACAAAACGCGGATAGGCAAAAAATATGAAAATACTCTTGGCGAATTTAATTCTGATAATATTCAACAATTCCAAGAACTGATAAGTCTATGTAAAAACTATGGGTGTGAAATAATCGTCGTATCTACCCCCATATCGGACAGGATGCTTTGGAAGTCAAAGGATTTAGATATTTTCAAAAATAAAATTGATGAAATATGCGACAATGCGAATGTCCCTTTCTATGATTTTGACCTATTAAAAGTTAGGGGCCAAATCATAAATGACCAGAACTCTTTCAAAGACGACGCTCACATGAGCACTGAAGGAGCTTCCGCATTTTCGCAAGCTTTTTGTGATTGCATGAAAAAAATAAATGCTGGTCTGCCCGCCTCAGAATTTTTCTATTCAAGCTATGAAGAAGCAAAGTCTGTTTCTCCATATATGGAATACTATAAAGCCCACTTTAATGATTGACTCGTAACTGTGACCCAGATAGATTTCATATTCTCCCGCTCACCTGCTAAAACGGTGAGCGGGACTGTTTTACAACGGACAATTATTTTCAAAGATACTATGAAAACTATTATGGGATGGATGGCTTGAAAAAGCAGACTTTTGTGCTAGAATAGCGGGAAAAACTAGGAAAGTCGGAAAAGGGAAATGGAAGAAAAGCGAAAATTGATTGCCAATGAGAAGGATGCGGATATTTTCATCCGCCAGCTCTTGAATATCGGAGAAGCGATGTACTGCTCCGGAGGGGAAATTTCCCGAATTGAGGAAACTCTGCGCCTTTTGGGCAAAGCCTACGGAGCCCAGCATGTGAGCGTCTATGCCATTACCTCCAGTATCGTCATCACCGCTGAATTTCCCAATGATTCCTCGGTGACGCAAAACCGAAGAATTACCAACCGAAGCTCCATTGACTGCCTGAAAATGGAAAAACTGAATCAGCTCTGCCGGGACTGCGAAACGCATCCGGTTCCGGTGGAAGAGCTTCGGGAAAGAGTCCTTTCCATCATTCGGGAAAGACCGGAGGAAAAGCTGGTTTGCCTGGGGCAGATTCTGGTGGCCATAACCTTCACCTTCTTCTTTGGCGGAAATCTGCCGGATGCTCTTGTTGCGGCAGCGGCAGCCACGATTATCATTCTGCTTCAGCAATTTGTCCGCCGTTTCTTTTATGCCGAATTCTTTTTCAATATTGTGGTTTCCTTTGCAACGGGAGCCTTTGTCAATCTGTTCAGCCTTATCATCCCCGGAATTCATGTCAACCAGATCTTGATTGGAGACATCATGGTGCTGATTCCCGGAATCGCCATCACGAACTCCATCCGCTATATTATCAGCGGGGATATCGTCTCCAGCCTGGAAAAGCTGATCGACAGTCTGATCCAAACCTTTGGCATTGCCAGCGGATTCATCCTTTCTCTCCTTTTGATCCGGACCGACTTGACGGACGCACCTGCCCTCTATGAGCCCCTGCGATCCTTTGTGCAGATCCTCTCTGCAGGCCTGGGAACGCTGGCCTTTTGCATGACCTTCAATATGCGGAAGAAGAACATCACCTTCCCGGCCATCGGCGGTGTGATCTGCTGGTCCGGCTATCTCTTCTTTCAGAACATCGGCTATGGCGTTTTCCTATCCACACTGATGGCAGCAATCCTTGTGGGCATATACGGGCAGATGATTGCCCGGCTGATCAAGGTCCCCACGACAGTCCTCTTCATTCCCGCCTGTGTTCCCATGATTCCCGGCGGAAATCTCTATTACATGGCCCGGGCTATGATTTCCTCCGATTGGGACCGCTTCATGGAAAACTTCCGCCTTCTGGCCCTCTTTGCCATCGGAATTGCCCTGGGGTTGGCGATCGTGAACGAAGTGGACAAGATCCTGCACCGAATCCAGCAAAACAGCAAAGGCTGAAAATGAGAAAGCAGATTTTGAACGGAACAGCCATATAAGGATTATTTCTTGCCGGAACGGCAAAAAACGAATAAGTATACCCGGGATAGAATCAAAGTGTTCTATCCCGGGCTTGCTTGTATAAAGAAAAAATAAATACGCAAATATTTTCCGGGCCCACACAGTGTGCCCCTACTCCAAGCTGTCCAAGCGACCGGCACTGCCTGCGCCTCTCTCCTAATCCGGCTGTCCCTAACTGCTTGCTCTTTTCTTATTCTCACTGCAGCTCAAAGAGTCTCCGGAGGAGGCTGCAGCCTTCCGCTACAAACTCTCCCTTTTCGCCGCTGGGCTCATCATAGACACCGCCGATTCCGCTGTCTTCCCTGCTATCATAAAGGAGGAAGGGAACCGGGTCGCCATCGTGACCCCGAGTGGATGTCAGCGTCTTGTGGTCGCTGAGAAGCAGAACCCGATAATCCATCTTTGCTGCATCCATGCGCTCCAGCAGGGGCGTGAGAAGGCGGCTGTCCAGCCACTCAATAGACTGCACTTTACCGGGCAAATCCCCGTTATGGGTACATTCATCCGGGGCTTCCAGATGGAGGCAAAGGAAATCATACTCGTTGATTTTCTGCCAGCTGGCTTCCAGTTTGCCCTCAAAGTTTGTATCGATCTCGCCTGTGGCGCCTTCCACTTCTACCTTTTCCAGGCCTCTCAGAACGCCGATCCCGTGGCAAATGGGGACTGCGCTGACCACAGCGCCATCATAGCCATATTCCTCTTTGAAGCCGGGGAGTGCAACAGCGGTACCCTCGGCCCAGAACCAGATACCGTTGGCACCCATTTTTCCCTTGGCTCTGCGGGCTTCCGTAACGGGATGATGCTCCAGAATACGGTTGGCCAGCTTTTGAAGCTCTGCAAATTTTTCGGCTCTTTCATTGCCGGAGGGCAGAAGCGGGCCGCATTTCTCGCCCAGATGGTCATGGGGAGGGGTAAAGCGTATGCCTTCAAAATTGCCGTTATGCTCCACAGCCAAAGGCCGGAAGGTGGGCGCAGGAGGGATCTCCATGTGATACTTTTTCAGTGCTGCGGAGAATTCCGGGTCCGAACAGAGGGCTTCCACGGTGTGGATCGCATCCTCTCCGGAGATAGAACCGGCGCTATGGGAAAGAATCCTCTTTTCCTCATAGGGCATATCTCCTTCATCCATGGCTACCAAATTGCAGCGATAGCAGCAGTCCCCTTCCCGAAGTTCGATCCCCATGGCAGCAGCTTCCATGGGAGAACGGCCGGTAAAATATTTTATGGGGTCACAGCCGAAAATAGAGAGAATAGCCGTTTCACTTCCGGCAGGCAGAGGCTTGGGACAGTTGACAACACTGCCGACTTTTCCGTGGGCCGCCAGGCGGTCCATGGTGGGATGTTTTGCTGCCTGCAGAGGCGTTTTGTTTCCAAGGGATTCAACGGCATTATCTGCCATGCCGTCGCCGATCACCAATAAATACTTCATATCACAATCAACCTTTCATCAGAAGGCGAAGCGCAGGTTTTTCCTGCGGGCCTGCTGCTGTATTATACAGAAAAATTAACGGAAGGGACTCCCGTCAGACCTCAGGACCTCCAAACGGCGGATAGAAACAAAATCAGGCTTGAAATCCGGAAGGTAGGTCTCAATCGCCAAGGCAAGGAGGGCGGGATTGAGCGAGGGATTTTGGGCACAGACCACTGTGTCCAGGATAAGGGCATCTCCCGATGTCCTTCTTTTGATTTCCAGGGAAGCAATCATGGGGCGGATGTCCACCTGCGCAAGTCCGCTCTTTGTTTTTTTCTCTACGGGGAGAGAAGCCCCGGAAAAAAGCTTTGCCAAGGCTCCCTCGGTCCCATCGGGAATACCGTTATCATAATCCAAAGTGAGCTCCGCCCGAAGATGGGTCAGGTATTTCAGCTTTTCTTCGCTCTCATAAAGTTCCAAGGCCCGGATTCCCTCCGGAACTGCGGCGTTCAGACGGGAAAGAAATTCCGAGGGAGAAAGGGCTTCACAATCGGGAGCCAGGGAAAATTCCAAAATCTCGCAGGAAGAGGAAGTGCCCACCGGGAGGGGCAGTGCCAAAGAAACATAGGCATGCTGATTAAAGCCGCCGGTATGTTTGAGCATGAGGCCGGCCCTGCGGAAAGCCCGCTGCAGCACCCGCATGAAATCCAGGTGCGAGATCCAGACGGCATTTCCCGTCTTTTCCAGCAGAAGTCTATTCATCGCATTTCCCTCCTGCAAGACAGGAAGCGCCGCAGCCCTTGCAGCCTTGGCGGCAATCCGAGGTGACCTTGCTATCCAACGCAAGGGAATACTCTCTCTTCAAAAAATCCTTGCTGACGCCTACCGAGATCGTGTCCCAGGGCAAAAGCTCCTCCGGATCATGGGCCCGGGTATAGTTTTCCGGAGAAATCCCGCAGTCCGAAAAAGCCTGTTTCCAGAGGTCCGGACGGAAATATTCATCCCAGGCGTCCAGCTTGACACCCAGACTCTCGGCCCGCTCCAAAACAGGAGCCAGTCGGCGGTCGCCGCGGGCCAGAACAGCCTCCAGGCGGCTCAGCTCACAATCGTGGTAACGGTAGTCCACCGTTTTGCTGTTCAGCGCGCCCTGCAAAAGGCGGACCCTGCGCATATACTCTTCAGGCGAAATCTGGGCGCAGAATTCAAAGGGCGTGAAGGGCTTGGGGACAAAAAAGGCTGTTGCCAAATTAATGGAAAGGCCCCGCTTCTTATTGGAAGCGTGCTCCCGCCAGACATGGACGATCTTGGAAGCCAGATCCGCAATGGCCAAAACATCCTCATCGGTTTCCGTGGGGAGGCCCAGCATGAAATAGAGCTTCACCGTGTTGAAGCCCCCGGAAAAGGCAGTTTCACAGGTGTTCAGGATCTCCTCTTCCGTCAGATTCTTATTGATAACATCCCGGAGGCGCTGACTTCCGGCTTCGGGGGCAAAGGTAAGGCCGCTGTGGCGAACCTTCTGGACCCGAAGCATGAGCTCCCGGGAGAAATTATCTGCCCGAAGAGAGGGCAGGGAGAGATTGATCTTCCTGGGTTCACAGTAATCCAGAAGGCTCTCCGTAAGAGGCTCCAAATACTTATAATCCGAGGAGGAGAGGCTTGCCAGGGTGATCTCATGATTTCCCGAATCCTCCAGGCAGTCCATCCCCTGCCGGAGAAGGACCTCCGGAGCCCGATTGCGAATGGGACGGTAACAAAAACCGGCCTGGCAGAAGCGGCAGCCCCGAATGCAGCCACGGAAAAGCTCCAGATTGGAACGGTCATGAACGATTTCCGTGGAGGGGACGATCTGTTTCGTGGGGAAATAAGCATTGCTGAAATCCGCCACGATCCGCTTGGTAACGGTCTTGGGCGCGCCTTCTAAAGGACGAATCTCCGCAAGACAGCCGTCCTCACCGTATATGTGTTCATAGAGAGAGGGAACATAGATTCCCGGGATTTGGGCAGCAGCCTTGAGGAAGGCTTCCTTCGTCCAGTTTTCGCTCTTGGCTTTATCATAGAGAGCGAGGATCTCCGGGGTGCTCTCCTCCCCTTCTCCCAGGGAGAAAAAGTCCACAAAGGGAGCAAGGGGCTCCGGATTGTATGCGCAGGCGCCTCCCGCGAAGACCAGATTTTTCAGGCCCGACCGTTGGGAAGCTCTGAGGGGAAGTCCGCTGAGCTTCAGCATGTGGAGAAGGTTGCTGTAGGACATCTCATAGCCAAGGGTAAAGGCAATCAGGTCAAAAGTCTTTACGGGGTCATGGCTCTCCAAAGCCCAAAGAGGGAGCCCGGCCTTCTGCATTTCTTCGTCCATGTCCCCCCAGGGGGCAAAGACCCGCTGGCACCAGACATAGGGAAGCTCATTCATGACGCCATAGAGGATCCGCATGCCCAAATTGGACATGCCGATCTCATAGGTATCCGGGAAACAAAAGGCAACCCGGACCCGGACCTCTTTAGGATCCTTAACGATCTGATTGTATTCGCCGCCCACATAGCGGGCAGGCTTCTGCACCTTGGGAAGAAGGCGCCGGATTTGATCTTTCATAACGAAACCAACCGAAGAATAGGATTAGCTGCAAGCGGCAAGCTGCAAGCTGCAAGCTTCAAGCTGCAAGCTGCAAGCTGCAAGAAGACGAGAGATACGAGCTGCAAGCTGCAAGAAGACAGGAAAAACGAAAAGCTGCAAGGTGCAAGAAGACGGGAGATACGAGCTGCAAGTTATTGGGGAGGAAGAGCGGAGAATTTCCAGCGAAGCATGACCTCGCCGGAGGAAAGAAGACTATCCAGGGAATCTCCCAACTCTTCCTTCAAAAAATCATATTCATCCAGGGCAGCCTGAACCTGCGGGCAGCGGTAGGCACCGGCATTGCTGCCCAGCGCAATATTGCCGCCCCAACCGGCCAGCGTTCCGGATTTCCAAACCGTTTCATCCAGGATCCGCTTAAGCGTATCCTCCGGATAGCGATGGCTGTCATCATGGACGGCATTTCCGGCTGTGGCAAGAAGAGGGACCCAAACCGTGTCGCTCTCTGCCAGAATCCGGAGCGTTTCATTATCCAAATACCAGCCATATTCCAGGGAATCCGCTCCTGCTTCAATGGCAGCAGCGGCAAGCTCCGGACCGCTGCAGGAAACTGCAGTGGGGAACCCGGCTTCCTTGGCCTCCGCAAGCAAGGTCTTCAGGAGTTCCGCATCCATAGGCTCGCCCTGCAAGGCGCCGTAGGAGGAAAGGTCCGGGGCTCCGGAAGCAAGCAGATGAACGAAATCTGCTCCGATTTCCCGAAGCTCTTTCAGACGGGTCCGGAACTCCTCTATATCCCGGAAGGTTTTCGCCTCCGGGCCGCCGCAGCATCCTTCCGGGCAAAGGGGCCATCCGGCAGAAAGAAAGGTAATCCCGTAATCTCCCGCCAGCTTCTTTGCCGCCAAAGAAACGCCCCGGAGATCACCCATATCCCGAACAAAGGTGATCCCCGCCTTCTGCAGCGCTTTCATGCGCAGGCGCAGGCGCTCCTCATTGGGAGCGGGACTATGGAGGGCCAGGGAGTCCTCATAAGAATCCGAATCTGTGAAAAAGATAGATATATGGGCATCATAGTTCAGCATAATAGAGCCTCACAAAGAATAAATAGCTGCAAGCCGCAAAGAGTTAGGAGTTAGGAATTAGGTGTTAGGAGTTAAGAGAATGCTCCAAGCTGCAAGGGATAAGCTGCAGGGAGACGGGGAATGCGATTTTCGGAAAAGAACGGAGAATCAAAGGATTTTTTCGGGAATGAAGTTCAGATAGTCCGCAGAGACCAAGCGAAATTCCACGCCCTCCTGCCAGCCGGTAATGGCCAGCTTTTGGCTCTCCGAATGGAGATGGCCATAATAGCAGTGCTTCACGCCGTAGGCTTTTATCAGTTGGAGGATTTCCTCACAGCGATAGCCCTTATAAATGGGCGGATAGTGGAGGAAAAGAAGCTTTTCCCTCTCCCCCGCTGCCTTCAGAGAAGTCTCCAGGCGGATGAGCTCCCGCCGGAAGATTTTTTCATCATGGCCGCTGCTGCGCTCCTCCTCAAAAAACCAGCCCCGGGTACCGCAGAGGGCAAGATCCCCATAGAAGAGGGCTGTGTTATGCAGAACCTCCATATTACGGAAGTCCTGCTCCGCACAAAAGCGGCGGAAGGCAGACATGGTGGTCCACCAATAGTCATGGTTCCCTTTCAGAAGGATTTTTCTTCCCGGGAGGGCATTCAAAAAGGCAAAATCCGGTCGGGCTGTCTCATAGTCCATGGCCCAGGAAAGGTCCCCCGGCATGACCAGGGTATCCTCCTCCCGAAGGCAGGAAAGACCGGAACGAAGCTTATCCATATAGCCGTTCCACGCGCCGCCGAAAATATCCATAGGTTTGTTGGCGCCCAAGCAGAGATGCAGGTCGCCCAGGACATAAAGGCTCATAGTCTTCACCAAAAAGCGTCGATAATATGGTTCATGGCGGGGTCTTTCGTCTCTGCGCCCAAAGGAGCATAGACCTCCAGCACATCAAAACGGGGCTGAAGCTTTGAGGGGTGTGAACAAAGATAGAGTTCCGCCGTCATGCGGATCTTCCGCTGTTTCTCCGCCCCCACATATTCCGAAGGACTGCCATAGGCTGCGGATTTCCGGGTTTTGACCTCCACAAAAGCCAAAATGCCGTCCTTTTCCGCAATAATATCAATCTCACCGCAGCGCAGACGATAATTTCGCTCTGCGATCCGGTAGCCCTCGGACTGCAGAAAACGGACAGCCGACTCCTCGCCCCAAGCGCCGCTGGCATTTTTATTCCCCATAGAATTTCTTTAAAAAAGTTCTCCGATGGATCTCGGAGGGGCCCAGCTTTTCAATCGCCGCATAATGGGCTTTTGTGCCGTAGCCCTTGTGGATCTCAAAACCGTAACCCGGATATTCCTCCGCCATCTTTTCCATCAGGCGGTCCCGGGTCACTTTCGCCAGGATCGATGCTGCGGCAATATTGGCGCTGAGGCTGTCTCCCTTCACCACGGTTTCCACGGGGTAAGGGAAGGTCCTGGCCCGATTGCCGTCCACAAGAACCAAATCCGGCCGGATCTGAAGCTGCAGCATGGCTTGCTCCATGGCCTCAAAGGTTGCCTGAAGAATATTGATCTCATCGATCCGTTTTTCATCCACCAGGGCAATACCGTAAGCAAGAGCCTTTTCCACGATGACATCGTAGAGCTCCCGCCGTTTTTTATCCGTCAGCTTCTTGGAGTCATTCAAGCCGGGAATCTCCAAACCGAAGGGCAAAATCACCGCTGCGGCACAGACAGGACCTGCAAGAGGCCCCCGGCCTGCTTCATCTACGCCGGCAATCACCTGCATTCCCCGGGACGCAGCATCCTTTTCCAACGCCCAAAGGTCAATTTTTTCCGTTTCTTTCATTCCGCATCCTCCGGCGGCAGTTCAAAACTCAAACGCCCCAGTTTGCCGGAGCGATACTCATCCAAAAGCACTTTCGCCATACGCTCCGTGTCAATTTCTCCGCCCCGCAGAAGAAAGCCCCGCTTTCTTCCGGCTGCTTCCAAAAGTTCAAAGCTTGTGGGCTCCTCTTCAAAGGGGTCCAACTTATAGCGTTCCATCAGGGCTTCCCGATATTCCCGGTAGAGCCAGGCGATCAGATTGCAGCCCAGCTCTTCCCGATCCAAAACATCCTCCTTGACCGCCCCGGTAAAGGCAAGACGCACACCCACATTGGGATCTTCAAACTTGGGCCAAAGAATGCCCGGCGTATCCAAAAGGAGGAGACCGTTATCCACCGTGACCCACTGTTTGCCTCGGGTGACGCCGGGCCGATTCTCTGCCCTTGCGGATTTGCGCCCCGCAATTTTATTGATAAAGGTGGACTTTCCCACATTGGGGATGCCGACGATCATAAGCTTCAAGGGGCGGCCGGCCTGGCCTTTTTCCGCATAGCGTTTCAGTTTCTCTGCAAGAAGCTCCCGTACAGCGGGCACAAAGGCCGCTGTCCCCTTTCCGGAACGGCAATCCGTCCGAATCACGGGGATTCCCTTGCTCTTATAATAGCGGATCCAGGCATCCGTGATCCTCGGGTCCGCCAGGTCCTCCCGGTTCAGAATAACCAGGCGGGGCTTGCTGCCGCAAATCTCGGCAATATCCGGATTTCTGCTGGAAAAAGGGATCCTGGCATCCAAAAGTTCACAGACTGCGTCCACCAGCTTCAGATCTTCCTCCATCATACGCCGGGTCTTCGTCATGTGGCCGGGATACCATTGGATTCCCATCTCTTCTAGATTTCTCATTGAATTCCTCCGAATTCTTTGAAGGGGAAAATGCGGAAGAGAACTTTCCCCAGAAGCTCATCCTCGCTGAGGAAGCCCACCCGGGCATCCCGGCTGTCCGTGGAATGGTTTCTGTTATCGCCCATAAGGAAATAGGAGCCCTCCGGGACCGTTACGGGATAGGAAAAGCCCCCAAGATCCGTTACGGTCAGCTCGGCCGTATAGTCCTCCTCCAGGGCAATGCCGTCCACATAGACGATGCCTTCATCAAAATGAATATCCACTGTTTGGCCTTCCGTGGCAATGACGCGTTTGATCAAGGGCAGGGTCGGATCGTAATTCTCGGCGATGGCCACCACCACATCCCCCTGCTCGTAGTCCTTCACAAGGAAGCTGCTCTCCAGAAGCAAAAGATTCCGGTTTTCCAGGGTGGGAACCATAGAGGACCCACGAACGGATACGATCCTGACAAGGAAGGTGAAAATCAGCATAATAGCTATGAGCAGACGGCTCAAATCCCAAAGGACCATCATATAGCCCGGGAGATCCTCTTCTTTTCTTTCCTGAGGCTTCTGCGGCAGGGGATCCTTCTCCACGGCATTCTCCTGCTCTATGGGCTCTCCCGCAATCTCTATTTCGCTTTCGGAAAAATCCGAACGGAATTCATCCTCATCCCAATCCCAGAGGGATTCCTCCAGATCCAGGGTATTATCATTCATGCCGGACGCCTCCAAACACTCTTTACTCAGTTTAATATCATATCATTTCTTTTGAAAATAAGCAAGAAAAAAGCACCCGTGAAAAACACGGATGCATTTTTCTGAAGGATTACACCTTCTCCTTGACCTTGGCAGCCTTACCGACGCGATCACGGAGGTAGTAGAGCTTAGCTCTGCCGACTTTACCGGTGCGAACGATTTCGACCTTAACAATGTTGGGAGAATGGATGGGGAAAACCTTCTCGCAGCCGACACCGTAGGAAATACGGCGAACGGTGAAGGATTCTTCAATACCGCCATGCTTCTTGGCGATAACGGTGCCCTCAAAAGCCTGAACTCTCTCACGGGTACCTTCCTTGATTTTGACATGAACACGGACAGTGTCGCCCACATTGACCTGGGGCAGCTCTTCCTTCATGTACTGGCTTGCTAATGCCTTAACGAGATCCATAGTATTTACTCCTTTTCTGATAGGCGTTCATGACCCGCTGCACTGCGAAATGCCGGCCGGGCAGAGGACCACCCATGAATTGCCGAGATAGTTTAACACATGAAAAAAGAAAATGCAAGAGAAAAAACAAAATTATTCTCGGAAAAGCGGGACCGAAAGTCACTTTTTTGCCCAATCGTGAATGTTTCTGGCCGATTCATAAAGGCGAAGATAGCTTTCATAGCGGGAAGCGGGAATTTTTCCCTCCTCCATCGCCCTGCGGACAGCGCAGTCCGGCTCCTTTCTATGGCTGCAGTCCGGATAGCGGCAGGAACCCAAAAAAGCTTCAAACTCCGGAAAGACGCCATCCAGCTCCTCCGCTTTTCCCGCTTCCATCATTTCCGTATCGAAGGAGGAAAAACCGGGGGTATCCGCAATGCAGGTCCCATCCGAAAGATGGAAGAGCTCTACCCGCCTCGTGGTATGCCGGCCCCTTCCGAGCTTATCCGACACCTCGCCGACTTCCTGGCAGATCTCCGGAGCCAGGCGGTTCAGAATGCTGCTCTTGCCCACGCCGGAATTTCCCGTGAAAGCGACAAACTTTCCGGAAATCAGGCTGCGAAGCTCTTCAATTCCCTCGCCGCTCTCCGCAGAGGTGCAAACCGTGGGATAACCTGCCCGACGGTAAATCTCCGAAAGGCTGTCTTCCCCCGCCAGATCGGACTTATTCACACAGATGACGCAGGGCACATTTTCCCGCCCGGCGATGGCTGTCACCCGGTCAATCAGGAAAGGATCCGTAACAGGAATGACATTGGAGCAGAAAATCACCAAAAGATCCAGGTTGGCCACAGCGGGGCGAATAAAGCAATTTTTCCGAGGCTCTACCCCTTCAATAATTCCCTTTTCTCCGGACATGGAAAAGGAAACCCGGTCCCCAACCAAGGGTTCCGTGTCTCCCTTACGCAGTTTCCCGCGCAATTTGCATTCCACAAGAGAATCGGCGGTTTCCACATAGTAGAAACCGCTGATGGATTTTACAATTCTTCCCTGCATCATTCTCCAAAAACGATTGCCTGGTTATAGGCAAAGCTTCCGTCATAATAGACATCCAGACGCATGGTGCCCTTCCCTTTCAATTCCGCCGTGACAAAGCCCTGATTGAGCGGAACTTTGCCGTCAAAAAGCAGTTCGCCGTCCAGATAATAGCTGAGCTGAACAGAATCCGGGCCGCCCTCCGTCTTATTGGGCAGATAGACCGTTACAGACTGGCCGGGAAGCTTTTCTTCCGGCTTTTCCTCCGGCTCTTCCTCTGCGTCTTCCTTTTTCTCCTCTTCCTTGGGGCCCAGAGAAACCGTCAGGTTGATCTTCGTTCCCTTTTCCACGGACTGGCCGTAGGCAATGGAAGAACCTGTGACCGCTCCGGCAATCACATCGCTTTCAATTTCCGTGACGGTTCCTACCTGAAGGCCTGCAGCCTCCAGCGCATTCACCGCCTCTGCCAAAGAGCTTCCCGCGACCTGGGGAACCTTGCAGAACTTATCCGGATCCTCTTCCTTTGCGCCGGTGCTGATCACCAGACGGATCTTCTGGCGGGATTCCAGAGTCACCCCCGTTACGGGGTCCGAAAGGAGGATGATTCCCTTTTGGTAATCATCACTCTCCTCATAATCCAGAGTGACGGTCAGGCTGAGCTCCAGCATGTCCAGAAGCTCCTGGGCTTCCTCCAGAGTAGCACCGATCAAAGCCGGCATCTTATTGGTCTTGGGCCCGTTGCTGATGCTGAGGGTTATTGTGGAGCCCTTCCCCACCCGGGTCCCGGAGTTGGGATTCTGGCTGACAACTCTGCCGCGCTCCATGTTCTCGCTGAAGACCAATTCCGGTTTCAGCTCAAAATTCTTATAATCCGACGGACGGATATCAGATGCCGACATGCCGATAAAGGACGGAACCTCCACGGTCCTCTCCCCCAGAAAACGGGGCACAAGCACAATGGCCAGAACCGCAAGGAGCATAATCAGTGCAAGGATACAGCCGATGATTATCCCATAGCCGGGCTTTTTCTTTTCCTCTTCATCGTTTTCAACGGGAACTTTCTTTTTGCTTTCCCGTGCAGCAGGAGACTGCTCCGGGTGCTTTTCCTGGGCTTTGGGGGCTTTTGCCTCCTCCGCGGGCGCTTGGAAATCAAAGAGCGTTTCCGGATTTTTGCGGAAGCTTTCCAAATCGCTCAGCATTTCCGCTGCGCTTGCATAGCGCTCCTCCAAGGATGCCGTCATGGCATGAAGCGTGATCTGCTCCAGACCCTCGGGGACCTCGGGATTGAGCTCTCTGGGGGCAAGCGCATTGCCGTTAATATGCTGGAGTGCCACGGCAACGGGAGTCTCACCGTCAAAGGGGACCTTTCCCACAAGCATTTCATACATGACAACGCCCAGGGAATAAATATCCGAACGGCAGTCTGTCTGGCCGCCCTTGGCCTGCTCCGGGGAAATATAATGAACGGAACCCAGAGCCTCCCTTGTCAGGGTATGCTGGGCGGAGGCCATGCGGGCAATGCCGAAATCGGCCACCTTGACGCTGCCGTCCTTCAGCACCATGATATTGTGGGGCTTAATATCCCTGTGAACGATTCCCTTCTCATGGGCATGCTCCAGAGCCTTGCAGATCTGAAGGCTGAAATGCAGCGACTCCCGCCAGTTCATGAGGCCCCGGCGTTCCATATACTGCTTGAGGGTAATCCCGTCAATCAGTTCCATGACAATATAGTTGAGCCCGTCCGTATCACTGACATCATAGACGGAGACAATATTGGGATGGGACATGGACGCAACCGCCTGGCTCTCTGCGTTAAAACGGCGGCGGAATTCATCATCCTGAGAGAATTCGTCCTTCAGGATCTTAATAGCCACCAGGCGCTTCAGACGGTGGTCCCTGGCCTTATAGACCACAGCCATACCGCCGACACCGATGGTTTCCAATATTTCATATCGATTGTCCAGCAATCTTCCGATATAATTATCCATTTATCAAAACTCCAAAGAAAGAGATCGGCATCCAATCAAACCGTAACCAAAACAGCGGTCACATTATCCGGAGCACCCCGGGAAAGGACAATATCAATGAGGCGCCTGCAGCAGTCCTCTTTCTCCCCCTGGGACACCTCAAAGAGCATTTCCTGCTCTGCCAAAAGATTGCTGAGGCCGTCCGAACAGAGGAGGATGCTGTCCCCCGGGTTCAGTTCCTCCCGGAAAAGGTCCGCCTGAACCGTATCCATGGTGCCGATGGCCCGGGTGATCAGATTCTTGACCGGGTGGAGCTTGGCTTCCTCCCGGGTGATCTCTCCCCGGCGGACCATCATCTCCACAACGGAGTGATCCACCGTGACAAGGTGAACATCGTCTTCTTCAAAATGATAGGCCCGGCTGTCTCCCACATTGAGGAAATAGGCCATATTCCCCCGGACCAGAACCGCCACAAGGGTCGTTCCCATGCCGGAATATTCTCCGCTGACGGAAGCCTGCTCAAAGACGGCATTGTTTGCCAGCGCAGCAGCGCCGTCCAGCATCTCGGCGATCTCCTCTTCTGTCAGGCGGGCGTCATTGCTGCGGGATATCTCGTTTACGAATACCTCCGCTGCCAATTGGCTGGCAACATTGCCGGCCTTGGCACCGCCCATTCCGTCACAGACCAGGGCAAGGATGCTTCCGTCCTCCAAATATTCAATTGCAAACACATCCTGGTTCATGCTGCGCACGGACCCGGGATTGGACAAACCATACGCTTGCATCGCCGAATTCTTACCTACCTTGTTCTTTCATTTGTTTCCTGCGAAGCTGACCGCAGGAGGCGTCAATATCGCTCCCCAAGGTCCGCCGCACAGTTGCCGTGATTCCCGCAGCCTCCAGACGTTCCTGAAAAGCCCGGACCGCTTCTTTGCTGCTGGGCTGCAGAGGACTTTCCTCCACATGATTCAAAGGAATCAGGTTCACATGGCTGGGAAGACCTTTCAAAAGGGCAATCAGTTCCTCGCAGGCCTCCCTGCTGTCATTCCTACCCTTTATCATAGCATATTCAAAGGAAATTCGTCTAGCTGTTTTTTCATAATATTTTCGGCAGGCGGGAATCAATTTTTCCAAGGGCCAGCGGCGGTTTACGGGCATCAGACTGCTGCGGAGCTCATTGTTCGGCGCATGAAGAGAAACGGAAAGGGTGAGCTGCAGATCCTTCTCCATAAGCTCCTCGATTTTCGGCACCACACCGCAGGTGGAAAGGCTGATATGACGCATGCCGATATTCAGGCCCTCCGGGTCGTTCACCAGCTCCAGGAAACGCAGGACCGTATCCAGATTATCCAGGGGTTCACCGATTCCCATCAGCACAATATTGGAAATTTCAACGCCGGACTCGATCTGAGAGAACAGGACCTGGTCCAGCATCTCCGAGGGCTTCAGACGGCGAACCAGACCGCCGATCGTGGAAGCGCAGAAAGCGCATCCCATGGGGCAGCCCACCTCGGAGGAGATACAAACCGTGTTGCCGTGGTGATAGCGCATGACCACGGACTCCACCGAGTTTCCGTCCGCAAGCTCCCAAAGGAACTTGACCGTTCCGTCCAAGCGGGATTCCTGCTTCCGCAGGACCTTAGGGGGCGCAAGCTCACAGCCTGCCGAGAGCTTTTCCCGCAGGGACTTGGGCAGATTCGTCATCTCATCAAAGGAGCGGACGCCCTTATGCAGCCAGGAAAAGACCTGTTTTTCCCGGTATGAGGCCTCGCCCAGTTCCTTAAGAAAGGCCCCGAGCTCCTGATGATTCATGGATTTAATATCCGTCATGCTTTTCTCCCTAAAAGGCAAAAATAGAAACCGTCTGTTCCGTGGACATGGGGCAAAAGGGTAAGTTCTCCGGGCAAATCCGCAGGGACCGGCAGAGAAAATTCCTCTTTGCCGAATTCTTCGTGTTTCCGCAGAAAATCTTCGATCACCCTTCGGTTTTCCTCGGGAAGAAGGGTGCAGGTGCTGTAAAGAAGGAGACCTCCGGGCTTCACAAAGGAAGCGGAACGCTCCAGAATCTTTTTTTGAACTTCCGGAAGGCCGGCAATTTGCGAAAGATCCTTATAGCGAATATCCGGCTTTTTCCGGATCACGCCCAATCCGGAACAGGGCACATCACAGAGAACTCTGTCAAAGCTGCCCTCCCATTCCGGTCTGGGAGCAGAGGCGTCCCTTGCCTCCGCATGAAGGATGCGGACCCCCAGCCGTTCCGCAGATTCCCGAATTTTTCTCAGCTTGTTTTCATGCAGATCCCCGCTCCAAAGCTCTCCCCGATCCTGCATGGCAATAGCGGCAGCCATGCTTTTCCCTCCGGGGGCAGCGCAGCAATCCAGGACCCTCATGCCGGGCCGGATCTTCGCAGCCAGGACCGCCAATTTGGAAGCAGGGTCCTGCACATAGAAAAGGCCCTCCCGGAAGGCCGGAAGCTCCGCAGGATTGCCGGAAGCCATCATCAGGCAGTCCGGGCAGAAGGGATGCATTTCCGTTTCCGCCCCCTGATCCGAAAGCTTTTTCTGCAATTCCGCTGTGGAAATCTTCAAGGTGTTTGTCTGGAGATAAATCGGAGGGACCTCATTCTGGGCCCGCAAAAGGGCCTCCAGAGAATTCTCCCCCACTGCCCGGGCAAGAAGGGCCGTCAGCCCCTCCGGACAGCTGTAGCGAAGGCCCGGACGATCCGGCAAGGGAAGGCTCTCCTTCTGCCGGGAAAGATTCCGGAGAACGCCGTTTACCAGGGCCGCCGCCCCGGGGTTCCCCATCTTTTTTGCCTGCTCCACTGCCTCATTCACGGCCGCGGAATCCGGGACGCGATCAAAAAAGAGAATCTGGCAGGCGCCCAAACGAAGGATTTCCCGAATAAGAGGCTGCAGATTCCGGGGTTTTTTCAGAAGAGAATCCAGATACCAGTCCAGAAGAAGGCGGTATTCCACCGTGCAATAGCAAAGACGGGAGGCAAGGGCTGCATCCCGGGAATCCAGGCCGCCCTTTGCGATCTCTGCCCGAATGCCTTCATCTGACCAGGCTCCCCGTGTTCCCATGGCAAGGAGCGCCTTCAGTGCAGTATCTCTTGCGCTCATATCAAATCTCAATGGGATGGCCCCGGAAATAATCCGGTGCAGGCATCCGCTTTCCGCCCTCTGCCTGAACTTCCGCGATGGAAAGGATCCCGTCGCCGCAGGCAATTTCCAGGCCCTTCTTCGTCAGACGCAAAAGGGTTCCCGGTTCGGCGTTTGCCTCTCCCTCCAGGGCTTCCACACGGAAGATCTTGAAGCTTTTGCCTCCAAGCTCCGCAGTGGCAACAGGCCAGGGCTGAAGCCCCCGGACCTGATCCCGAATCTCCCGTTTTGTCTTCGTCCAGTCAATGGGGCAGAGATCCTTTGTCAGCATGGGAGCCCAGGTTGCCTTGGAGTGGTCCTGAGGCGTCCTCTTTACCGTTCCCTGCTCAATGGAAGTAACCGTCTCGCTGAGGAGTTCTGCACCCAGAACAGCCAGGCGGTCCATGAGCTCTCCGGAGGTCTCGTCAGGGTCGATGGGCGTTTTCCGAATGGCGATCACATCCCCTGCATCGCACTCCTTGGCCATATACATGGCGGTCACGCCGGTTTCATCCATATGGTTCAGGATAGACCACTGGACAGGTCCGCAGCCCCGGAGCTCCGGCAAAATGCTGCCGTGAATATTCACACAGCCCAGGGGAGGAATGTCCAATACCCGCTGGGGAAGAATTTTCCCGTAGGCCACGGCGATGATCAAATCCGGCTGAAGGGCGCGAAGCTCCTCCACCACCGCATCCTCCTTGAAGGTTACGGGCTGTATGACGGGAATACCCGCGGACTTGGCAAGAATTTTGACGGGAGATTCCGTCAGTTTATTTCCACGGCCCTTGGGCTGATCGATTTTCGTATAGACGGCAACCGGCTTGCGCCCGTCATCCAAAAGCTTTTGAAGACAGGTTGCGGCGATCTCCGGCGTACCCATAAAAACAATGCGCATAATATACTCCAAATCTGATAATTTGATAATAGACTTCTGAAAGCTTCAAGCTGCAAGCAGACGGGGGTTACGAGCTGCAAGCTCCAAGCTGCAAGCTACAAGGAACAAGCTCCAAGCTGCAAGCTACAAGCTGCAAGGTACAAGCTGCAAGCAGACGGGGGTTGCGAGCTGCAGGCAATAAGCTTCAAGCTGCAGGGTGCAAGGTACAAGGTGGGCTCTCTATTCCGCCTGCTCCTGCTCTTCCTCGGATTCAGCTGCGGACATGGCCTCCATCTCTTCCTCGGTGAGCATCCGCTCGGCAATATCCGTGTAGAGTTTGCCGTCCAGGTGGTCATATTCATGCTGGAAGCAGCGGGCGATCAGTTCCTCGCCCTCGGCCTCGAACCATTCTCCGTTCCGATCCTGGGCTCTGATCTTGCAGACATTTGCCCGGGTAACCACACCGTATTTGCCGGGAACGCTGAGGCAGCCTTCTGTGCCGGTCTGTTCCCCGGAGGTCTCCAGAATTTCCGGATTGATGCATTCCAGAATTTCTTCCCCGGTATCCACGATGAAAAGGCGACGCAGAACCCCCACCTGGGGGCCTGCCAGGCCCACGCCGTTGGCATCCAGAAGGGTTTCCTTCATGTCATCCAGGAGCGTAAAAAGCCGATCGTTAAAATCCGTCACCGGCCGGGAAATCTTTCTCAGCCGTTTGTTCTCATCCGTCAAAATATTCCGAATTGCCATCTTTCTCTTCCTTCTTTCTAATCGTATGGGTTGATATCAATATAGGCATTCATGCCTTCGGATTCTTTCTGCGCAAAAAAGTCCCGGAGCAAACGCTCCAAAAGCCGGCGGGCCGGGCGCGTGTTTTTCAGGCTCAGGGTCAGGCGGTAGCGATAACGGCCGCATACCTTTGCCACAGGAGCCGGGGCGGGGCCGTAAACCCGCATATTGATCCCCTCCTGCTGCAGAGCGAAAAGAAGCTGATCCCGAAAACGGACGGCCTGCTTTTCCACCGCGGAAGCCATCACGCCGGAGAAGGTAATGATGCCAAGATCCGCGAAGGGCGGGCAGCCGCGAAGCTGACGCATGGGGAGCTCCAAGGCATAAAAACCGTCATAATCCTGCTTTGCCGCCAGGGTAAGCACAGGATTCTCCGGGGTCATGGTCTGAACAAATGCCTTGCCGGAGAGCGCTCCGCGCCCTGCTCTGCCGATCACCTGGGTGATGATGGAGAAGGCCGTTTCCGAAGCCCGATAGTTTTCCATATAAAGGGATGCATCCGCATCCAGAACACCCACCAGATTCACATTGGGAAAGTTGAGGCCCTTGGTGATCATCTGGGTCCCAATCAGAACGGGAAGGTTTTCTTCCCGGAAACGGTTCAGAAGATTTTCATGAGAATGGGAAGCGGAAACCGTGTCCGCATCCATGCGCAGGATCTCTTTTCCCGGGAGCAGTTCGCAAAGCTCCGTCTGAGCCCGCTGGGTCCCAAAGCCGACAGCTTTTCGGTGACCGCCGCATACGGGACATTTCATATTCAGGGGCTCGCTGTAGCCGCAATGGTGGCACATCAGGCGGCCGTTGGCCTGGTGATAGGTCAAATGGACGGAGCAATTGGGACATTCCGGCACATCCCCGCAATCCACGCAAAGCATCATCCGGCTGCTGCCCCGACGGTTCAGGAAGAGGATCGCCTGCTTGCCTTCATTCTTCAGCAGCGCATTCCGAAGGGGCCTTGAGAGGGCGGAATCATTCCCCGCCCGCAGCTCTTCCTTCATATCCACGATCTCAACCTCGGGAAGCTCCATGCCGTTATAGCGGTTCCGCAGACGGTAAAGGCCGTAAACTCCGGTATTCGCCCGATACATCGTCTCCACAGAGGGGGTGGCGGAGCCCAGAACGACCGCAGCCTTTTCCCGATATCCCCGCAGAATGGCAACCTCCCGGGCATGATAGCGAGGCGTGTTTTCCGACTTGTAGCTATGGTCATGCTCTTCATCCAGAATGAAAAGGCCCGGATTCCGCAAAGGAGCAAAAACTGCGGAACGGGTGCCCACCACCAGCTTTGCATCGCCCCTGCGGATCCGCTTCCATTCATCATAGCGGGCGCCCAGCCCCAAGGCGCTGTGGAGCACGGCGATCTGATTCCCGAAATGGGAGGAAAGGAGCTGCACCAATTGGGGGGTAAGGCCGATTTCCGGCACCAGGAGCATGGCTGTTTTTCCCATATCCAGGCAGTCCCGGATCAGGCGGATATAAACCGCCGTCTTTCCGCTGCCCGTAACGCCGTAAAGGAGGGATACGCCGGGCTCCTCCGCCGTCAGCTTTTCCCTTATGCCCTTATAGGCATAGTCTTGCTCATCACTGAGGGAAAGGGGTTCTGCGGGGCTGCCGTCATAGCGGTAACTCTCCCGAAAAACTTCCCGTTTGCTTCGAAGGAGGAAGCCGGCAGCTTCCAGCTTCTTCAAGGTATCTCCCGCCGCTCCGGTGAAATAGCAGAGCTCTTTGGAGGAAATGCTCTCTGCAGAAGCCAGGAATTCCAGAACCGCTGCCTGAACAGGCGCCCGCCGCCTCCGCAGAGCGGCCTCATGAAGGGCATCCTCCGGCGGACAAAGGAGGGAGACGATGGTCTCGGTTTTATCGGCGTTTTTCGCCTGCAGTTCCCGAACGGAACTGAGGAGTTTTCTGGATTTCAGTGCCTTGATCTCTTCTTCCGGATTCTTCCCCAAAAGACGGGTGAGGTCCTCGGAATCGGCAGTTCCTCCCAGGAGCTCCAACTGATTCATGAGCCCGTAAAGAGGATCCTGCGCATCCAGACGCTCCCGCCAATCCGGGCGGGCAATGGAAACCCTTTCCGAACTCCGAACCCATACTCCGGCGGGAAGAATGGCGCGAACGGCATCATAGAAGGTGCAGAAATAGCGCTCCCGCAGAAAAGCCGCCAGCCTGAGGGCATTTTCGTCCAAAAGGGGTTCCCGATCCAGGCAGGCTGTGATCTCCTTCAGGCGGCTTTTTTCCTTTTCGCTGCGCTCTTCCTCGGGAATGAGGGAAAGCACCACCCCTTCGGACTGCCGGTTTCCCCGGCCAAAGGGAACGGAAACCCGCATTCCCGGCTTCAGCTCCATTCCCTCCGGGATCCGGTAGGAGAAGGGCTTGTCAATTTGATAGACTGCGGCTTCCACCGCAATTTCGGCAATCATAGCTCTCCTCCTTCCGCAAAAATGTCTATTATGCTTCTATAGCTGCTGAAGAAAGCGCCCGGCGATCCCTTGCGATTTCCCGAAGCAGCTTTCCGCAGGTCAAAAAAGAACACCCTCCCGGGCAAGTTCCTTCCTTAATTCCGCAATATTGATCTTTCTCACATCTCCCTGATCCTTCGCGGCCATGGCTGCCGCAACTCCGGCTGCCTGCCCCATGGCAAAACAGGGAGGCATCACCCGCACCGCACTGTGGGCCATCTGGTCCGCAGAAAGGCAGCGGCCTGCAGCAAGGAGATTATTCACCTTCTGAGGAATGAGGGCGCGGTAGGGAATCTGGGCTGCCTTGCTGCCGCAGAGGCCGTAGGCGCCGTCATAGCTTCCGTCCTTTTTGCTGGAGCTGTGGAAATCCACGGCACTGCCGACGGTGCAGATCCCGTCCTCAAAGAAACGGCCGCTTGCCATATCCTCCAGAGAAAGGCAGTAATCCCCCACGATCCTTCTGCTCTCCCGGATTCCCAAAGAATTGGCAGACTGCAGCAGGCGGATCTTCTCAAAGCCCGGAACATGCTCCCGCAGGAAATCCATCAGAGGCCGGATCTGCTTTCTGCAGGTGATCTCTGCCTTCGTTACATCCTCCGGGTCAACGAGGAAGACTTCCCCGTCATACTGGGTCATGTTGACTCTCCAGATCCCGTTCATGCCTTCAAATGCGGAAACGCGGCTCCTCCCGCAGGGGAAGGTCCCTGCCTTCTGGTGCTCCGCCACGACATCCTCCAGATAGCGGCCTCTCTGGTCCGTATCCTCCGGGTGCTTTTCCACAAATGCCGTCACCTTATCCCGATCAACACCGTCGATCAGGAAAAATATGGAGGAAACCTGGGTCTTCCCGTTTTCATCCCCATAGACAAGAGGGGCTCCGGCATGATAAGCCAGATCCGCATCTCCGCTGGCATCAATAAAGGATTTGGCGAATATCTCATAGAGGCCGTTTTTCGTCATGAAATAGGCGGAACGGATCTCCCCGTTCTCGCTGTCACAGCCGGATAAAAGCATGTGATAGATCACTTTCACCCCGGCTTCCTCACAGAATTCTTCTGCTGTTTCCTTGAAAGATTCCGGGTCAAAGGGAGTAACGCCGATATGGCCGCGAATCCGATAGGCGCTGTAGCTGTTTCCTCCCGGACAGTCTGCGGGATGGATCGCGCCGCCCTTTCGGACCATTCTGCAAATGAATTCATCCATAAAGCCCTTGATGACCTGCTTCTCCCCCCGGGGATCAAAGGCAGACATAAAAGGCCCCACAAGGCCGACTGTCGCGGTTCCGCCCAGACAGCCATCCCGCTCTGCCAGAATGACATTCGCTCCGTTTCTGGCTGCGCAAACCGCTGCCGCAATACCGGCAACACCGCCGCCTACGACCAAAACATCACAGTGATATTCTTTCTTGACCGAAAACAATACTTCTTTCATATCTTTCTCCGCCTTCACCGGGAAAAGTTCACTTTGTCCGCGCTTATTCCTCGGCAGTGCTTTTCCCATATTCCCCGCTGCGGCAGCAGCGAAGGGGCAAAAGGGACTGCCGTCCTCCCGAAAGAGGGCCAGAAAAGAAGAAAAGCCCAAAGCACAGACACTATATCATATGTCAGTATAGCACAAAGAGCTGCCTGCCGCAACGATTTCTTGCCGGAAGAAGAGAGAAAAGCCGCCGCAAAAATGCCATTTTGCAGCGGCTTTCTTTCGCTTTTTATTCTTTTGCCCGCAGGAGAAGAACGGATATGTCATTGACATTGGTCCCCGTGGGTCCCGTGATGATCAATCCGCCTGTCTTCTCCAATGCGTGGTAGGAATCGTTATCCTGCAGGACATCAAAGATTTCGATACCCATGCCCCGCAAAGTGCCGGCTGTACTGCCGTCGGCAAAACCGCCCGCAGCATCCGTGGGACCGTCCGTGCCGTCGGAGCCGAGACTGAATACGGCGGCATTCTCCAAGCCTTCTATGCCCGCGGCGGCAGAGAGGGCCAACTCCTGATTTCGGCCGCCCATTCCGCTCCCGGTGATATGAACGACTGTCTCACCGCCCGCAATAAAGGCCAGATTTTCATCCGTATCCTTCCAAAACTGAGCGATATTTGCCAGGAAGGTCCCGGCATCTCTGGCCGTGCAGGAAAGAGACGCCGTAAGCGTAAGGGGCTTATAGCCGAGCTCCCGGCAGGACGCCTCCGCCGCAAGACAGAGCTGCTTTACACTCCCGGTAATATGGGTTTCCACATTTGAAAGAGTCTTCGGCGTTTCTTCCGTGAGGAGGCGCTGCATCTCTTCTGTCAGAGGGAGTTTGTATTTTGCCGCGATGGCCATGGCCTGCTCTGCCGTTGAAGCATCCGGATAGGCAGGGCCGGAGGCGATCATGTCCAAGGGGTCTCCGATAATATCCGAAAGGACCACGGAGAAGACCTTTGCGGGAGCGCAGAGCTTGGCAAACTTTCCCCCTTTGACTGCGGAAAAGCGTTTGCGCACGGTATTCATTTCCGTTATTTCCGCTCCGCAAGCCAGCAGTTTTCTGGTAAGGCGCTCCATATCCTCATTGGGGATCAGTGGCTTTTCAAAGAGGGCCGAGCCGCCGCCGGAGAGAAGAAATAGAACGGTATCCTCCGCCGAAAGGCCCGAAACTGCCCGGATGGCCTCCTCCGTGGCGCGGAAGGAGTTCTCGTCCGGAACCGGATGTCCCGCTTCAAAGAGGCGAAGCTTTCCGATCGGGCCCTGCACATGGCCGTATTTGGTAACGACAACGCCGTCCGTGATCCTTTCCCCCAGCTCTTCATAAGCAACCTCGGCCATTTTCCACGCTGCCTTACCGGCAGCGATCAAAACAAGCTTTCCCTTGCCGAAATCCGCATCGGCCAGGGCTTTGCGCACAGCAGTGTCCGGCTGCGCCGCCTTCAAAGCGGCAGCCATGATCTGATCGGCATCCTGTCTCAATGTCATATGATTATCCTCCGAAATCACGCCCGAAAAGATACGCGGGCGCAGCGCATTTTATTTTTCGTTCTCTCACTGTTTTTTCCCGGAAGGGTCCGGGCTCAGCGGCTTTTCCGTCCTTCTGCAGAGTTTTTCCACTCTCGGCCGGTTAAACCTCTGGATGATGATATATTGGAGATCCACCGCCGCTGCAGCAGCGGAAAGGAGAAGGGTGATTCCCCCTCTTCCGAAAAAGGGAATCAGGCAGAGGGGCAGAAAGGAAAGGAAAAAAGAGACCGTGTGAACCAATTCCGCCTGATTGATGAAAAAGAGCAATTCTCCCGGGGAGCGCTTTTTCATATCAAACTGCCAATGCTTTGCCGTAATGGCTTTTCCCTTCCATTTTTTCACCCGAAGAAAGCGGTATAGCTTGGGCTCAAAGGGCCTTTGGCGGAAATATCCGCAGTTTTCAAGGCTCTTTTCTTTTAAGAAGGCGGTCAAGGTCTCCCCTGCCAGAATTCTCATGGCAAAATGGTAAACTATCAGCCCCGCCAGGTAAATACCCGTTTTCATTCCTTCCCCTTTGCAGCAAAAACTATACGGGAGTTCCGACTTCAATCAGATTCCCGTCCGGATCATAGAAGCGAACCACCCGCTGCCCCCAGCTATGGGTCATCAGCGGATTCACAAATTCCGTCTGGGGGCAGAGCGTTTTCAGTTTTTCCACGAAGGCTTCTATATCCGCCTCTTCAAAATAAAGCTCGGAACTGTTATTCTCGGGAACTACCTTTCTGCCCGTAAAGGACTCCCAATATTTCTTCTCCTGGAGGAAAATGCCGCCGGACAGCTCCATGTTGCCGCCGTTATCCCGGAGCAGTTCCAGGCCGAACAGCTCCTGATAGTAGCCCAGAGCCTTCCTGCAGTCCGAAACCGCGATCAGGCTGCCTTTATAATTCATATTCCCCTCTCCTCGCTTCTTTGAAAAAACTGCCGATTTCTCCCGAACCGGATCTTTTCTTTTATTTTATCACATTTCCGCCCCGGGTCTCAAGCCCGAATCCGGGCAATCTTTAAAATACAGACAATCTTTTGCGCATGCCGGCAGACAAGTCATGGAGAAGGCGCGGGAATCTCAACTGCCGCAGGCTGCAGATCATGCGAAAACAAAAAAAGTTCAAAAAAGTCTTGACAAAATCACGCTAACGATGTAATGTATTAACGCGTTAAAGTGATAACATTAAACGGAGCAAACGAATATGGGCAAAAAGCAGAAGAAATACCGCTATTTATCAATCATATCCTTTCTGGTCATATTGATAATCTGGTGTGTCATAACCTATGGCGGTCTGGTCAAGGAGCTCTTTGTTCCTTCTCCCACGGCAGTCTGGAGGCAGATCGTTTCCGGCGTCAGGGACGGTTCCCTTCTTGCCAGCTGCTGGTCCTCCACACGCAGGGTCATGGTGGGCTGGTTCTTCTCCGCTCTGGTTGCTCTTCCCTGCGGCATGGTGATGGCCCGTTCTCTCAAGTTTACGGCCGTCATTCAGCCCGTCATTGAGTTCGTTCGTTACCTCCCCGTGGTGGCTCTGGTGCCCCTTACCATCCTCTACCTCGGCATCGGAGAAACCCAAAAATACATGATCATCTGGCTCGGCACCTTCTTCCAGCTGATTTTGATGGTCTGCGATACCGTGGCTTCTGTGGATAAGAACCAGATCAATGCCGCGCGGACCTTGGGCGCCAATCCCTGGCAGGTTTATAAAGAGGTCATTTTCCCGGCCTCCCTTCCCGGACTTCTGGATGATTTCCGCCTCACCATCGGCTGGGCCTGGACCTATCTGGTGGTTGCGGAAATGGTTGCCGCCAGCGACGGCCTGGGCTACCTGATCCTCAAGTCCCAGCGTTTCCTGGCAACGGATGTCATCTTCATGGGCCTCTTCCTGATCGGCCTCATCGGCCTCATTACAGACTTCCTCTTGAAACTGCTCACAAAGCTTTTGGTGCCGTGGCACAAACGGCTCACCGATTAAATGGGAGAACAGCATGCCGATACTTTCAGTTGAAAATTTAACGAAAACCTTTGATCATGAGGGCTCCGCGGTTACCGCGGTGGACAATGTTTCCTTTTCCGTGGAAAAGGGTGAGTTTGTGGTCATTGTCGGTCCCTCCGGCTGCGGAAAGACCACCCTTCTGAACATGGTCGGCGGCCTGGAGCAGGCAAGCTCCGGCAGGATCGTCGTGGCGGGGAAAGATATTTCCGGCCCCGGCGCAGACCGTGGAATGGTCTTCCAGGGCTACAGTCTTTTCCCCTGGCTCACGGCAAAAAAGAACATTGAATTCGGTCTGAAGATCAAGGGCGTTCCTCCCGCAGAGAGATCTGCAGAGGCGGACCGCTACATTGCTCTTGTGGGGCTCACGGGTTTTGAAAACTCCCTGCCGGATCAGTTGTCCGGAGGTATGAAACAGCGTGTGGCCATTGCCCGAACCCTGGCAAATCAGCCGGAGATTCTTTTGATGGACGAGCCCTTCGGGGCGCTGGATGCCCAAACCCGGGTCTCCATGCAGGAGCAGCTGGCAGAGATCAGCAGGAAAACCGGCAGCAGCGTTCTCTTCATCACCCACGATATTGATGAGGCCATCATCCTGGGCAATCGGGTCCTGGTCATGAGCAAGCGCCCCGGCCGCATGAAAGCGGACATCCCCATTGAACTTTCGTGCTTAAGAAATCACTCGGCCCTGATCGAGCCGGAATTTCTCGCAATAAAAAAACAAATCATGGACCTGCTCTGGGAAGATCAGGCCGGATAACGGAGGAAAAAACAATGAAGAAGATTCTTGCACTTGCCCTTGCCGCTCTCATGCTTTTGGGCACCCTGACAGGCTGCGGAGCCAAAGAAGAAGCCCCTGCCGAATCCAAAAAAATGACTATTGCATTCTGCACCTGGGCAGGCTATGCTCCCCTCTTTATCGCCAAGGAAAAGGGCTATTTTGATGCCTATAATTACGATGTGGATATCGCCATCATCGAAGACGAATCCACCTACGGCGCTGCCTTTGTTTCAAATTCCATCCAGGCCCTCGGCCAGGTTCTGGACCGGGATATCATCCAGTATGATGCCGGCGCTCCGGAACAGTATGTCTGCACCATGGATGCTTCCACCGGCGGCGACGGTCTGGTTGCCACAGCGGAGATCCAAAGCATGGATGACCTGGCAGGAAAGACCGTAGCCCTGGATAAATCCGCCACTTCCTATTTCTTCTTCCTTCAGGCCCTGGCTGACAGCAATATCACCGAGGACCAGATCAACATCGTGGAAATGGGAAATGACGAAGCCGGCGAAGCCTTTATTGCCGGCCGTGTAGACGCTGCCGTCACTTGGGAACCCTCTCTCTCCAACTGCTCCGAGCGGGAAGGCGGCCACATCCTTGTTTCTTCCGCCGATTATCCCAAGGCGATCATTGATGTGCTCACGGTTTCCTCGGAGTTTGCCAAGAAGAATCCGGAAGTCTATGATGTCCTCAGCGATTGCTGGTACAAGTCCGTGGATTATCTCAACCAGAACTTTGAAGATGGCTGTGCCATCATGGCAAAGGGCCTGGATCTCGAAACCGCAGATGTAATTGATGAATGCTCCGGCATCACCTTCTACGATAAAGCCATGAACGAGGCCTTCAACGACACCTCCAAGGAAGACAATGTCTATGACATCGGCTGCATGGCAGCATCCTTCTGGGTGGAAAAGGGCTACATGAAGAGCGCCGATATCTCGGGATTCTTCCCAACACTGAATATAAAGGCGAAATAAATGATCCGTATCATCACGAAAAAGGAAATGGGGGATATCCGGTCTCTCCGCCGCAGCGCGGAGCCGGATCCCACCGTCCGAGCCTCGGTAGAGGAAATCATTCAGAATGTTCGCAAGGGCGGCGACCGGGCAGTCCGGGATTACACGCTGAAGTTTGACGGCAGCTGCCCGGAAACCTTTGAGCTTCCCCCGGAGGCCATGGCAGAGGCCGTGAAGAAAGTTCCGCCGGAGTTCCTGGCAGTCATTCGGGAAGCAGCAAAAAGGATCGAGGATTACCACAGAGCCCAGATCCGCCAGAGCTATCTGGTGGAGAAGGAAGGGGTCCTTCTCATGCAGAAGGTCCGCCCCATTGAGCGGGTGGGCGCCTATGTGCCCGGAGGCACGGCAGCCTATCCCTCCAGCGTGCTGATGAACCTGATCCCCGCCAAGCTGGCCGGGGTAAAGGAAATCATCGTGGCCTCGCCTCCGACCTGCAATGGGGAGATTTCCCCGGTCATTCTGGCGGCGGCCTATATCGCCGGCGCAGACCGGGTCTTCCGGGTTGGCGGCGCCCAAACCATTGCCGCATTTGCGTATGGAACGGAGAGCATTCCCCGGGTAGATAAGATCGTCGGCCCCGGCGGCGCCTATGTGGCAGAGGCGAAGCGTCAGGTTTTCGGCACTGTGGGAATCGATCTTGTGGCCGGGCCCAGCGAGATTCTCGTTGTGGCTGACGGAACCTGCAGCGCCGCAGTTCTGGCAGCCGATCTTCTTTCTCAGGCAGAGCATGACATGCGCGCCGGCGCTTTCCTGGTCACCACCTCCGAAGCGCTTGCGGAGCAGGTCTCCGAAGAGCTGGAAAAGCAGCTTTCCCTCCTGCCCCGGGAGAAGATCGCCCGGGCAGCCATTGAGAATAACAGTTTTATTCTCCTGGCAGACAGCATTGAAGAAGCCATTGATATGGCCAACGAGCTGGCTCCGGAGCATTTGGAGCTCTGTGTGGATAACCCCTTTGATTATGTGGACCGGATCCGGAACGCCGGCAGTGTCTTCCTGGGGAAGAACTGCCCGGAGGCTCTGGGGGACTATTTCTCCGGCACCAACCACACCCTTCCCACCGGCGGTACCGCAAGGTTTTCAAGCCCTCTTTCCGTGGACGATTTCATCAAGAAGACGGCTTTCTCCTACTATACCGCAGATGCCCTGCGGGAGGTCAAGGATTCCGTGGCGCTCTTTGCCCGGCAGGAGGGACTGGAAGCCCATGCCCGCTCGGTGCTGTCAAGAGGCTGACCTTCCTAAGCAGCGTTCTCTCCGCAGGCAAAGCAGCAGGCTGAAAAGCGCAGCTTTTATAAGCATTTCGGGCCCTGAATGATCAGGGCCCGTTTTTTCGGATTTTGATGGGATGAAAGCGCAGGGTTTTCGGAAAAACGCCCCCTGAAAACGGGATGATTCCCGAAATCAGCGGCAGAATACGGTAAAATTTGCTCTTTGTATTGATTTTCCCTTATTTTCTGCAATAATATAGGAGAAAGCAAAGGAATAACGAAAAAAAGATTCCGGAACTCTTTGAAATTGAAACACAGCAAAGGAGAAAAATCATGGCAAAGGTTTCCCAATATGTACCCAATCCCGATATGGAGCGGGCTATGAACTACGGAAAAAAGCTGGCGGAAATGATCCGTTACGACACGGTCTCTCTTCCGGACGACCCTCAGATTGAAAAATTCCGGGGCTTCCACAAGCTTCTGGAGGAGCTTTTCCCCCTCCTGCACCAAAATCTGGAAAAGACGGATCTTGACGGAAATCTCCTCTACTTCTGGAAGGGCAAGCACAGTGATCGGCCCGTGCTCCTCATGAGCCATCAGGATGTGGTTCCCGTGGAGGGCAAGTGGCAGCACGGCCCCTTCTCCGGCGACATTGATGAAGACGGTATCCTCTGGGGCAGAGGCGCCACCGACATCAAGAGCGGCGTTTTTGCCTTCATGCAGGCCGTGGAAGAAAAGCTGGCAGAGGGCTATGTTCCCGAGCAGGATGTTTACCTTGCCAGCTCCTGCACAGAGGAGATCGGCGGCGACGGCGGTCCCAAGATCGTGGCAGAGCTGCAGCGGCGGGGCGTGAAGATCTGGCTCCTCTGTGATGAGGGCGGCGGCATTATCCAGGATCCCATTGCGGGAGCCAAGGGCAATTTTGCCATGATGGGCGTCTTTGAAAAAGGCATCGGCAATGTGAAATTCATTGCCCGGGGCAAGGGCGGACATTCCAGCACGCCCCCGAAGAACTCCCCCATTGATCGCCTGGCAGCCTTTGTGAACGAGGTCAAGACCCATGATCCCATGCGCTCCGAAATGAGCGAGTATGTGAAGCCCATGTTCAAGACTCTTGGCCCCTACTGCGAAGGTCCTTTGGGATTTGCCATGAAAAACTGCGATATTCTGGCTCCCGTCATTAAGAAGCTGGCTCCCGCAGTCAGCTCGGAAGTGGCGGCCATGTTCAAAACCACCGTTGCCTTCACTCGGATGGAAGGTTCCCCCGCCAATAATCTGATTCCCACAGATGCCTGGGTCATTGCCAATATGCGCTTCATTCCTCATCAGGGGGCGCAGGAATCTCTGGAGGTTTTGAGAAAGATCGCTGATAAATACAATCTGGATATGGAGGTCCTGGATGCCCGGGATGCCTCCAAGCCCGTGAATATCCACGGCGAGGCCTGGAAAAAGGCCACAGACGCCATTGAAAAGGTCTTCCCCGGTCTGCCCTATTCCCCCTATGTGGTCACGGGAGCCACAGACGCCCGTTTCTACGGCGAGGTTGCCGAAACCAGCCTGCGCTTCAGCCCCCTTATTTTCGGGCCGAAGCAAATGAAAGGCATGCACGGAATTGACGAAACGATCGATATTCGCTGCCTGCCCGGCGCCGTGGACTACTATAAAGAGCTGATTTAAGGAGCAAGTTATGACGGTAATGCAAAAAATAAACAGCGGGACCATGTACCTGCTGGTCGGCACGGTCATCGCCTTTGTTGCGGTGGTTTGCGTCATCTTCATGATCCGCGCCTACCGGGCCGGAAAGAAAATGGGCCTGGATGTCACCAAGATGAAGCGGGCAGTCTCTGCCTCCGCCACCTTCGCCATTCTGCCCAGCGTGGGCATTCTGCTGGGCGTCATTGCCCTCTCCGGCTCTCTGGGAATCCCCCTTCCCTGGTTCCGCCTCTCCGTGATCGGCGCTCTCCACTATGAGACCCAGGTTGCGGAAGCAGCCGCAGAGCAGGTGGGCATTTCCCTTTCCGCCAGCCAAATGACGGAGCAGGGCTTCGTCACCATTGCCCTCCTCATGGGCTTCTGCATCTGCTGGGGCATGGTCCTCTCCATATTCCTGACAAAACGCTACTCCATGAAGCTTCTGGCTGCTTCCGAGGAAAAGCCTGAGGAAAGCAAAAAGAAGAAGAAATTCTCCCTAGCCGCCTTTGGAGATACGGCCATGACCGCCCTCTTCGTCGGCATGGTCTCTGCCTATATCGGCAGCTACATTGCGGATGTCACTGCCGACGCCAACTGGATCCCCCTCCTGGTGGCATTTGTGGGCGCCGGCGCCATGGCAGTCTTCACCTGGCTGAAGGAAAAGAAAAGGCAGGAATGGATCGACAGCTTCTCTGTGGCCGGCTCCATGATCCTCGCCATGGCCTCTGCGGTGCTCTTCGCCGCGTTTCTTTAAGGAGGTGCCCCATGAATAACAATCTCTTCTTTGAGCGCTATAACAACCGGACCCACCTGATCGGAAAAATCTGCACCGCCATCTGCCTTGTTCTTTTCCTGGGCGCGCCCTTTGCCATGAGCATCTACCTGGGCACCATGCCGGACTTCCGGGCTTTCTTCAAGGGCTTCCTGGCCATCGGCATCGTCTACCTCATTTCCTGCATTGCGGAATATATCGTCTATGTTCCCATTCTGGGCGGCGGCGGAAGCTACCTTGCCTTCGTCACCGGAAACCTCATCAACATGAAGATTCCCTGCGCCATGAACGCAAAGGACATCGTGGGAACCAAGAGCGGCACTCCGGAGAATGAGATCATTTCCACCCTCTCCATCGCCACCTCCTCCCTGGTGACCATTCTCGTCCTGGCTCTGGGCGTGGTCCTGCTCATTCCCCTGCAGCCCATCCTGCAGAATCCGGTTCTGGCGCCTGCTTTTGAGAATGTTGTCCCCGCCCTCTTCGGCGCCATGGCTTACCAGTATTACCGGAGAGATATCAAGCTTGCCGCCCTTCCTCTCCTGCTCATGTCCCTGCTCTTCATCTTTGCGCCGGGCCTTCGGAGCTCCGTCAGCACCCTGATCATTCCCTCCGGAGCCATTTCCATCGGAATCGCCCTCTATCGCTTCCTGAAGAAGCAAGGGAAAGAATAAGCAAGGCGGAGAAAAAAAGATGAAAAAGTTACTTGCATTATTGTTAACGGCGGTGCTCCTGGCGGGAATCTTCTGCATGGGAGCAAGTGCGGAATATCCCGGCCAAATAAAAATTGATATTATTAGGGAACACAGGCAATTAGGCTCCGTGCTGTCGGATGGCTGTATCTGGATCGTGCTTGTGATCGCGGTGATCGTCATTGCCGCAATCGCGGTCATCGTTAAAAAGAAAAAGAAGAAATAAAGCGAGAAGCCGCCCAAAAGGGGGGCTTCTTCGTGCCCATGACCCTTTTCGGGCGAACGCAGTTCGCCCCTGCCGGAGGGCTTGGACAAAAAAAGAGGAGGCTCCTCTTTTTGCTTTATCGGGAGTTGGAAAGGCGGGAAAAGCTTTCCGAGCCTTCGGCTCTTCCGGGTGGACCTTTGATTGCCCCGGGAAAGCAGGAAAAATTTGCCCCCAATTGACATGTGAAACCGTAGGGGACGATGCCCACATCGTCCCGTTTTCATTACGGAATCAGAGCAGCAAATCGGGAGCGTGTTTGCCCTGAGGAAAGAAAGAAAAACGGCTGCTTTCACGCAAGAAGGGGACGCTTTCGCGCCCTCTCGTTCGGTTTTTATATGCGGTTTGCAAGACCGTCCCTCTGTCTTGCCTCTGTCTTGTGCCTTAAATAATTTTAAGCGATCCACAATTTTCTTTTATGTGTCTGTTGACAAAACGTTTTTGCTTGAGTATAGTGTAGTTAAAGATTTTTGAGCGTTACACAAAAATGTTTACCGGAGAACATATGAGAATTGAAAGAACCGAACTGCTGGAAAAGCTGAAAGAAGGAATGAAATCTCCGCTGATCAAGGTGATTATCGGAATCAGAAGATGCGGTAAGTCGTATTTACTGTTTGAGATTTTTTATGATTATCTCAAAAGCATCGGCGTTGAGGAAGACCACATCATCCGAATCAAGCTGGATGAGTTATCCAATGCCGGTTTGCGTAATCCCATCAAGTTGTCTGAGTATATCAAGTCTAACATTCCTCGTGATGACCGAAAATGCTATATTTTGATCGACGAGATACAGGATGCAGTTAAGATTCTCAATCCCGCATTACTTGATGAGAACGGGAATCTTTTGGCCGGTGTAGAAAAGGAAGAAGCATATCTCACATTTCATGACGTTCTTAACGAGCTGATCAATATGAAAAATATTGATTGCTATGTTACCGGAAGTAATTCAAAAATGCTGTCCTCTGATTTACCGACTGAGTTTCGGAACCGCAATTACAATATTGAGGTGACACCGCTTTCTTTCAAAGAGTTACGACAGGTTTACCCGAATTATCAGTTTGATGAACTTTGGGATGAATACATGACATACGGCGGTATGCCGCTTGCTGTTTTGAATAGTGACAGTCATGCGAGACAGCAATATCTGAAAGATTTGTTCACCGGGACATATTTCAAGGATATTATTGACCGTTACAGATTGAGCGAAGACAGCGCAATAGACACACTGACCGATATGATTGCTTCAAATATCGGTTCACCGCTGAATCCCGGCAAGATTGAAAGAACGTTTGACTCGGTAGAACATTCCGGCATTACAGATAACACAATCAAAAAATATATTGAATATCTGAAGAATTCTTTTCTGATTGAAGAAGCCAGGCGATATGACGTGAAAGGCAGAAAATATATCGGTACGCTCAGCAAATACTATTTTGTTGATCCCGGACTGCGTAACGCACGCTTGAACTTCAGACAAATTGAAGAAAGCCATTTGATGGAGAATATCATTTATAACGAGCTTGTGAGATACGGATATTCCGTTGACGTCGGCAAAGTGGAAGCGTGGAACTATGACCCGCAAACCAGGAAAAGTGTGCGGGCGAATTATGAGGTCGATTTTGTTGTCAATGACGGCGACAGGAGATATTATATCCAATCTGCTCTGAATCTCAATACAAACGAAAAACTGAATCAGGAATCGGCGTCACTAAAAAAAATTGATAATTCATTCAAGAAAATAATCATCTATAAAGGGTACAAAAAGCCGTATTATACGGAAGATGGTATCATGATTCTGGGTTTATATAATTTTCTGATGGACATGGATGTTATTAAGAAATAAAGTTTAATCCCTCCAAAGGCATCAGTTCAATGTCATAGTATATCCCCTTCAGCCGCAGTGAAATATCTGCGGCTTTTTATATGCCCAGAATCCTTCCCAGGCACTTTTTGATGAGAGAAATAGTCTCAATTCGGAGTAAAGGAGTGAGTTAGAGCAGAAAATCGGGAGCAATTTTCCCTAAAAAAAGGCCGGAAAAAGGCGGAAGAGGTTACGGTAAGATACAAAGGTTACCGGAGAGAAGGCGAGGAACGGCAGAAAAATCCCTCCGGCGGGGATTCCGGAGGGAGAGAAGCAAGATTATGCGGACTTTTTCTTCTTCGT
>JAZUFG010000011.1:0-2591 GCA_045640565.1 Oscillospiraceae bacterium
CTGCAGCCCTACTATTGCGACACTTCAGGCTCTGGCAAAGGGCCTGGGAAAACGGTTGGTCGTAGGGTTTCAATAGGGCACAATTTGATGAAGTAATGATAACGCTCGATGAAAATAGTATTACAATGTTGTTTTCATCGGAACAATCTGTTAAAATCCTAATGGAAAGAAAAATGCAGAATAAATGAGGTATGCCGCATGTATATAAACAGAACATGTGAACAGGCGATTATAGATACCGGGAAGTCATTCCCGTGTATTGTCGTGTACGGGCCGAGGCAGATCGGGAAGTCCACAACGATAGATTATTTATATGGCGACAGATTTAAAAAAGTGACTTTGGATGATCTGGATGACAGAACACTGGCAGAGGAAAATCCAAAGCTGTTTCTGGACTCTCTGGGTTGGCCTGTGATCATTGATGAGATCCAAAAGGTTCCCTCACTGCTTGACGAGATTAAGAAGCGAATAGATGAGCAGCGGCTTTCGTGGTTAAAATGCGGGGAACAGCGTGAACTTATGTACGTACTTACCGGATCCAACCGGTTTGAACTTCAGCAGGGAATTTCGGATTCTCTTGCCGGAAGAAGCGGAATCATTGAAATGGCCTCTTTTACCCAATCGGAAAAAGAGCAGAGAAAAGAGTGGGAGTTTTCACCGGAACTTTCAGCCATCAGGCAGCGCGACGCAGGGGATGATCCGAAGAAAACGCGCCCTGAAATATTCCGTGAGATCTTTCAGGGCGGAATGCCGGATATCTGTACCGGAGTTGCAGAAAGGGACATCTATTTCAGATCCTACGTCAGTACCTACATAGAAAAAGACGTCCGCAAGCTGATCAATGCTTCCAGCGAAATGCAGTTTCGCAATTTCATATCCATTGTTGCTTTGAGGACCGCGCAGGAAGTTCATTATGAAGAAATCGCTTCTGCTGTCGGAATAGATGTGAGGACCTGTAAGAAGTGGCTGTCGATCCTGGAAACATCCGGAATCATTTATCTGCTGCAGCCATACATGGCGAATCTGTCGAATCGTATTATCAAGAGCCCAAAACTGTATTTTATGGATACAGGGCTGTGTGCCTGGCTGTGCAAATGGCCAAATGCCGAAATGCTTTCTGACTGCGCAATGAGCGGCGCCTTCTTCGAAACTTATGTTGTAAGCGAGCTGGTAAAAAATGCGTATGCGTATCGGAAGGATCCGAGAGAGTTCCTGTTTTATTACAGGGATATTGATCAGAAGGAGATCGATATCGTTTATGTCAAAGAAAACAGGATCTTCCCGATCGAGATCAAAGCCGGCATTGCTCCGGAAAAAGCCACAAAGAATTTTGATGTCCTGCAAAAATATCATCTGGAAATACAGCCGGGACTGGTAATAAACAGCACAGACCGGATCCGTCCGATCAATGAACAGGCATTTTATGTTCCGGTATCGCTGCTGCCATAATAAAAACGGGAAAGGAGAAATTATGCAAAGAGTTTATGATTTTTTGAAAGAAGCAAAAACGTATTTTCTTGCCACCTGCGAGGGGGATCAGCCCAGAGTGCGGCCTTTTGGCACGGTGGATGTATTTGACGGGAAGCTCTGCATCCAGACGGGAAAGGTGAAACCGGTCTCAAAGCAGCTGCACGAAAATCCCAAAGCGGAGATCTGCGCGTTTGTGAACGGCACCTGGATCCGCGTTTCCGGTGAGATGGCGGTTCTGGATTCCAGGGAGGCCAGAAAGCACATGCTGGATACGTACCCGGAGCTTCGCGCCATGTATAATGAGGACGACGGCAACACGGAGATCTGGTATTTCAAGTCCGCAAAGGCCGTGATCGCTTCCTTTACCGCAGCACCCGTGGAGATCTGTTTTTAAGCCATGCCCCTTACATTTGTACGAAACGATATCACAAAAATGGCCGTGGACGCCATCGTGAACGCTGCCAACCAGTCGCTTCTGGGAGGCGGCGGGGTGGACGGCGCCATTCACCGCGCCGCGGGACCGGAACTGCTGGAGGAATGCCGGACCTTAAACGGCTGCGGCACCGGGGAAGCGAAGATCACCAAAGGATACCGCCTGCCGGCAAAGTATGTGATCCATACAGTGGGACCGGTGTACCGGGACGGCCTGCACGGGGAGCCGCAGCTCCTTCGCTCCTGTTACCTGGAATCCATGCGTCTTGCCGCCAAAAACGGCTGCACCTCCATCGCGTTCCCGCTGATCTCGGCAGGCGTTTACGGGTATCCCCGTGAGGAAGCGGTAAGAATCGCTGCCGAAACCATTGCCGAAGAGCTGGAAGAAAACGAGATGGAGGCCTGCCTGGTATTCTTTGACAAGGGCTCCCTGGCGGCGGGAAAAGAACTGCACGCGGATATTCAGGCGTTTATTGATGACAACTACGCCGCGGATGCGCTGGAAGAAGACCGGCGGCGCGGCAGGAACAGTCTGCATTTTTCTGAATCAACGCGGCCTCCGCTTTATGAGGAGGAAATATGTTCCGCTCCAATGCAGATGCCCGGGCTTCAGAAACCGAAAGCCAAATCGGCAAAGGCAGGAAAAGCCCCGCTGTTTGCGGGCGCCATGGCGGCACCCGGAAAGCCGC
>JAZUFG010000012.1:0-2024 GCA_045640565.1 Oscillospiraceae bacterium
TGCTGCAAAAGTATAAAGGATGGAGCATAAAGTATGATCCGGCGTATGCCCTGCTGAAACCCACAATGCAAATACACGTTCAAATTGAATGATTATTGATTTAACCGTTCGGATATTGTCATATTTGCTCTCATAGAATGCCGTTTCAAGGAAAAACAGCGACATCTCTTTACTAAGAAAGGCACAATATCCTTTTTCGGTTTCTTTGTATTTTTCAATTATTGCACTAATGATTGTTCTGTAATCCGGAAAAAGCGGCAATGTCCTGAAAACCACTTTTTCTTTGTATTCACGATAATCTTTTGCGTCAATTTTTGTTTCGTCAGCAACAAGAATTGTCCGAATTTTCCGGGCCAAGCCCGTATAATGGTGTAAAATAAAAAATAAAGTGAGCCATCGGCTCATCCTTCAGGTATAATGTAAGCGACCAAACCAACAAATACCGAGGAGGATCACCAATGGCTCAGCTTAATATTACACTAAATCAGGATGAAATTCTAGAGCTTCTTGCAAAAAATTCTGGAGAAGCCTTCAAAAAGTTGTTGCAGGAAAGTCTGAACAGCATTCTGCAAGCAGAATCTGCCGAGCAGCTACACGCGACACCGTATGAGCGCACGGAGGAACGAACGGACAGTCGGAATGGGCTGCGTGAACGGAACCTCAATACCCGTATTGGGCGGATTACACTGAAAGTGCCCCGGCACAGAGAGCAACCGTTCAAGACAATGATTTTTGAGAATTACAGCCGCAGTGAGGCGGCGCTGGTTGCAAGCATGGCGGAAATGGTTGTAAATGGCGTTTCAACGCGCAAGGTAAGTCAAGTCATGGAAACCTTGTGCGGCACCAGCTACTCAAAGTCCACAGTCTCCGAGCTTTGCAAGGATTTGGATAAACCAGTTAAGGAGTTCCGCAACCGCCCTCTGAACGGTCAGTATCCATTTCTTACATTGGATGCGACCTATTTTAAGGTCAGAGAAAACCACCGTATAATCTCTAAGGCGCTCATGGTTGCATTGGGAACGAACCAGGAAGGGCACAGAGAAATTATCGGTTTTGGTGTTTACCCGAATGAAAGCAAGGAAACATGGAAGAATTTTCTGTTAAGTCTCCAGAAAAGGGGCTTGTCCGGGCTGCTTTTGGTAACTTCTGACGCACATGAAGGAATCCGTTATGCGTTGAGCCAAGTCTATCCCAATGTGCCTTGGCAGCGTTGTCAGTTTCATTTTTCTAAAAACATTTCCGAGAAGGCTCCAAAGAAATATCAGGCTGGTATCCGTGCGGAATTGCAGGAAATGTTCAGCTGTGAGACCGTGGCAGAGGCCAGAAAAAAGCGCGATTCCATCATAGAATCCTACGCAGATGTCGCAGAGTCTGCCATGGAGTGCCTGGATAAAGGCTTTGAGAGCTCCATGACTGTCATGGAATTGCCCAAACCCTTGCGACGATTTTTCCGCACCTCTAACCACATTGAGCGGCTCAACAAAGAATTGAAGCGCCGTTCCAAGGTGATCGGCATTTTCCCGAACGAAGCGTCCTTGCTCCGGCTAATGGGGGCAGTGCTGGAAGAACGGAGTGCTGTGATGCAAAATGGAAAGGCTGTTTACAGCAGAACAACATACGATACGCTGTTGAAATCCGAAACACCGGCAAAGCTGGTGCTGATCGCGCAGGAACAGCGGCATCTTCTAGCAGCCTGAGAACAGCTATTGAAATATGGAAAACCCTACTGACTGCATTCAGGAATAGAAGCCAATGCCCGGGTTTCCCACATTTCAACAGCACTACCGCTATGGCCGCGCTGCCCTCCCTCCATAGGCGGTGTGATACATAGACTACGGATTTTGCCAAGAATGCGGAAATATCGCCTTCGGTGCACTTGAATCATCTGGCTGCACTGCATGATCTACAAGGATACAATTGCTATAGAATTTTTACCTGAGGGAATTTACACACAATTTAGGGCTTGACTATTTTGGGGAATAAATTGACATAAATTCTCAGTTATGCTATAATGCAGCTATCCA
>JAZUFG010000013.1:0-13031 GCA_045640565.1 Oscillospiraceae bacterium
TATTGACATCTCCACTTTGTATGTTCTAAACTGTTTATGTCCTGATCTTTCATTATTAGGACCTTCTTGATATATTTTCGTTGGGTTGGCGAACCTCAACTTCAAATATATCAAGGAGTTTTTATTCTGTCCATAGCTAAAGCTTTTTGACCACTGGCAAAGCCAGTGGTTGCCATATGAAAGCTGAAACGCCCCTGCGGATGATTACCGCAGGGGCGTTCCCAACAGACGGGGCAGGAATTATGCTTCCTCCGTGATACCCAGGGCGTCAAAGGTTTTTTGGTAGCCGTAGATATCAAAAAGGTCCTCGCCCTTCTGCAAGCGCTCCATGACGCCTGCTTCCTTGGCTGTTCTTGCCTCCGAGGCTTTTAAGGCTTCTTCGGCCTTCTCAAAGGGAATGACTACAACACCGTCCGCGTCTCCCAGGACAATATCCCCCGGGTTCACCAGCACGCCGCCGACTACGACCGGGTGATTGATATTCCCCTTGCAGGCTTTGGAGGTACCGGAGACGCTGATGCCCCTGGAAAAAACGGGGAAATTCCTCTCCGCCAGAGCCTCTGTATCCCGGACACCGCAGCTGAGCACCAGGCCCCGGATGCCGTGGGCCTGGCAGTTCACTGCCAAAACCTCTCCGAAAGGCCCGTTATCAATGATATTCCCCATATCCGCCACGATGACATCTCCGGGTTCCGCCATGCTGACAGCTTTGATCAGCATGATGTTGTCGCCGGCGTGGCACTTGACCGTCAGCGCCCTTCCGCAAAGTTTCATATTTTCCCGAATGGGACGAACCTCATGGTTCATCGCTCCGATCTGGCCCATGGCCTCATGGACCGTGGCAGCATCCTGCCGGGCCAAGCCCTCCAACAGCTCATCGGAAATTCTTTTTCTTGTCTTGATAATATCCGGCATAATAACCACCTTTACTGCTCCACAGCTTTCACGATCCGGCGGGCTGCTTCCAGAAGCGTCTTATCATCTGTTGCCAAAGAGAAACGGATGCAGTCATCGCCGCCCTTGCCATAGGCAAAGCCAGGAACGCCGAGAACACCTGTCGTATCCAAAAGATAATCGCAGATTTCCGCGCCGCTCATGCCCTTATAATCAAACTTGACCCAAGCGTAGAAGGCGCCTTCCGGAACATGGACCTGGATGGCAGGGGATTGGGAGAGGATTTTGATGAACGCGTCTCTGCGATTCTCAAAGGCAGATCGCTGCATTTCCACCTCTTCCGTGCAATCCAGGGCCACCGCAGCAGCTTCCTGCGCGAAGCCTGCAATACAGGTCATGGCATGCTGATAGAGCATGTTGATCTTATCCACAATCACCTTGGGTCCGGCAAGATAGCCGACACGCCAACCGGTCATGGCTGCGCACTTGGAAAGGCCGTTGATGGTAATGACCCGGTCTGCGATCTCCGGATTGGCCGCCAGAGAAATATGCTTGTTGCCGTCGAATACGATTTTCTCATAAATCTCATCGGAGATCACAAAGATATCGTGCTTCTTTGCAAACTCTGCTACAATGGCTGCTTCCTTCTCGTTCAGCATTCTGCCGGTGGGGTTGTTGGGGGTGTTCAGGATCAAAAGACGCGTCTTTTCGCTGACACCGCTCTCCAAGAGTTCCATGGTGATTTCATGCTTTGTCTCAAAGGGAAGCTCCACGGAAACAGCCTTACCGCCGGCCGCCGTGATAATGGCAGAATAGGAAACCCAGCAGGGATCCAGGACGATGGCTTCATCCCCCTGATTCAGCAATGTGCGGACTACCACATAGATGGCAAATTTAGCGCCGGGGGTGACCAGGATCTCATCCTCTGTGACCTGGATGCCATTTTCCTCCCGCAGTTTCTTTGCGATCCGCTTGCGAAGAACCGGCAGGCCTCTTCCGGCACAGTAGTGGGTGTTTCCCGCCCGCATCTGCTCCACGGCCTTTTCCACAACTGCCTTGGGCGTGTCAAAATTCGGTTCTCCAATGGTCAGGCTCAAAACTTCCTTGCCCTCTGCGGCCAGGCGTTTTGCCTTCTCACTGAAGACAATGGAAGCCGAAGGCTGCATGGCGTCAATATCTTTGTTGAAAAGAATTTCTTTCATTCCGTGACCCTCCGTTTTTATGATTCTATCTTCATTATAATAGCTTCCCAATTAAATGGCAAAGAGAAATTTTTCATGAATAGTATTCATTATTTTGCAAAAACGGCCTCCGGAAACCGGAGGCCGAAATACAGGGGATATACACATAAAAAGAGAGAAAAAGAGAGGTATGGAAGAATTGCTCACTTGGCCGGGAGCTGGCAGCCGGTCCCTGTATGCCCGGATTCCCGCTCCTTACAGGCATTAGAATAACCCGGAATTATGAACAGAGCATGAGCAAGCGCTGAAAAATCTGCAAATTTTCTGTGAACACAGCCTATGGAGCTAAAAGATAGCGGTCAATCGCCTCCGCGCAGCCATCGTGGTCATTATCCGCCACCAGCACATCCGCGAGGCCTTTTAATTCCTCTGTGGAATTCCCCATGGCGATTCCCAGACCCGCCATTTGGATGGCTTCGTTATCGTTTTCCGAATCTCCCACGGCAATCGCTTCCGAAAGGGGAATGCCCAAATATTCGCAGAGCTTCCGGAGCCCTTCCCCTTTATTGCAGGAAGGAACCGTGAATTCCAGGGTATATCTGTTGCCGAAGTTCATACTGACCGGAAGCATGGCCTTGCGGATTTTTGCCATGGCCCGCAGACGGGATTCTTTCCCGAAAAAGTGGAGCGCCAGCTTTTCCACAGGTTCGGGATTCTCCGCAAAGCGTTCCCGGAGGTCCGGTATTTCCGGAACCTGCAGCCGCTCATACATGGGGAGATATTCCAGCATACCGGCCTTCTCCAAATCCTCGGGGCGGAGACTGGAATACTTCATTTTTTCCAAATAAAACTGGGTGAGGTATTCTTCCGAGTCCGCCAAACGCAGGATCTCCAGAATCAAGCCCGGATCCAAACGGTCCCCCCGGAGCTGGCGCCAGGCCAGGACATCCCAGAGAGCTGCACCGTTATTGCAGATGGCATAGCGCATGCCGGGAAGTTCCTCCGGAAAGCCGCTGAGTTCTATCGGAGACCTGCCCGTACAGTAGGCTACTATTTTCCCCGTGGCCGCAGCCCGGGCGATAGCATCTTTTGTTCTCTCGCTGACCAGCTTCCGGCTGTTCAGAAGGGTGCGGTCCATATCAAACGCAATCAGTCGGTACATGCTCTTTCCCCACAAAATCCAGACCCAAGGGCCTTCTTTTTTGCAAAGTATAGCCGATTTCACCCCTCCCTTCAAGCGAATTTTCAGCAATCTTTCAGTATCGGCGATTATAATCCCTGCAGAAAGGTGCAAAAGGACTTTTGCACAAAGATTTTGAAAGGGGATATAGAGCTTGATTGAAGTCAAACACCTGACTAAGCGATATGGTGACCATACCGCCGTCTCGGACCTTTCTTTCACCATTGAAAAAGGCCAAATTTACGGATTCCTTGGGCCCAACGGCGCAGGAAAATCCACAACCATGAATATTATGACCGGCTGCCTGGCAGCAAGTTCCGGAGAGGTCACCATCGGCGGCCATGATATTTTTGAGGAAGCCAAAGAAGCGAAACGCCTGATCGGCTATCTGCCGGAAATTCCTCCCGTCTATCCGGACCGGACTCCCCGGGAATATTTGACTTTCGTTGCCCGTGCCAAGGGCATTCCGGAAAAAGAGATCAAGGAGCAGGTTGAAAAGGCCATGCGAATCACTCAGATTACCGACTATGGCAACCGTTTGATCAAAAACCTCTCCAAAGGCTACCGCCAAAGAGTAGGCATTGCGCAAGCCGTGCTGGGTGACCCCGAAATCATCATTCTGGACGAACCCACTGTGGGTCTGGACCCCCGGCAGATCATTGAGATCCGCACCCTGATCCAAAAACTGGGTGAAGAACACACCGTCATTCTCTCCAGCCACATTCTGGCTGAGGTACAGGCTGTCTGCACCACCGTCCTCATCATTGCCAAAGGCAAGCTGGTTGCCTGCGACTCTCCGGAAAATCTGGAAAAACTCTTTGCCGGCAGCACAAGCGTGGACCTGACTGCAGAAGCTTCCGCAGAGGAAGTCAGAGAGATCCTCTCCCAGATCCCTCAGGTGGAATCCGTGGAAATCAAAAAAGAAGAGGCCGGCCGCTGCTCTGTCCAGATTGAAGCCGCCGCAGGCGCAGACGACAGCATTTGCCGCTTTATTTTCTTTGCTTTTGCCAGGGCCATGAAGCCCATTCTGCAAATGTCCATGGCGAAGGCCAGCCTGGAAGAGATCTTCATCGAGCTTACGGAAGGGCAGAAGGCCGAAGAGGCCGCGCAGGAATCCGCAGAGCAGCTTGAGGAAGCCCTTCAGGAAAATTCTGAAGAGAAGGAGGAAGAAAACGCATGAGAGCAATTCTAAAGCATGAACTCAGCTCTTACTTTACCGGCCTGACCGCTTATGTTTTCGGCGCTTTTGTTCTCCTTTTCGCCGGTATTTACACCATGGTCTATAATCTCCGCGCCGGCTATGCCAATTTTGAATACGTGCTCGGCAGCATGACCTTCGTCTTCATCATCATCGTTCCCATCCTCACCATGCGGGTGCTTTCCGAGGAACGGCGGCAGAAAACCGACACTCTGCTCTATTCCCTCCCCATTTCCACCACGGAAATCATCCTCGGCAAATTCCTTGCCATGCTCCTGATCCTCCTGGTGCCCATGGTCATCATGTGCTTTTATCCCCTGATCTTAAAGGCCTTCGGGAATGTCTATCTTCCCGCCGCCTATGCCTCCCTTTTGGCTTTCTTCCTGGTTGGTGCCGCTCTGCTTGCCATCGGCATGTTTATCTCCTCTCTGACGGAAAGCCAGGCCGTAGCTGCCGGTGCCTGTTTTATTGTCATGCTGATCAATTATTTCGGTTCCAGCCTGGCCAGCTATATTTCCGACTCAGCGCTCCCTTCCGTCATTGCCTTCTCTGTTCTTGTGATCGCTCTTGCGCTTCTGATCCGCTTCATGACCAAGAACGGCTTCACGGCAATTATCGTGGGCTGCGTTTTTGAAATTGCCCTGATTGCTCTCTATCTTTTCAAGAGCAGCATCTTTGAGGGTCTCTTCCCCAATATGATGAGCAAGATTTCCCTCTTTGACCGGCTCTATACCGTCATTAACGGCATGCTGAAGATTCAGGACCTTGTCTATTTCCTGACTGTCACCGGAATCTTCCTCTTCCTCAGCGTGCAATCCTTTGAGAGAAAGAGGTGGAGCGAATGAAAAAGATGAATCTCAAGGAAGCCATGAGCTCCAGAACCTATCGGGTCGGCGGCTACAGCATCATTGCCTGCGCTGCGGTGTTGGTTATTGCTATTCTGGTGAATGTTCTTGTGGGAGCAATTCCCTCCCGCTTCACCCAGTTTGATCTCACATCCAACGGTCTTTTCTCCGTTTCCTCCGACAGCAAGGAATTCCTGAAAGCTCTGGACGAGGACCTGGATATCTACTGGATCTGCCAGGCCGGTTATGAGGATGAAACCGTCGGCCAGCTTCTTGACAGCTATATTGCTCTCAGCAAGCACCTGTCCCTTACAAAAATCGATCCTGACGAGAACCCCACCTTTGCCAGACAGTATACGGACGAATCCGTCAGCAACAACAGCGTCCTGGTGGTGGGAGAAAAGCGCAGCCGCTTTATCTCCGCTTCCGATATCTATGTTCCCGATTACAGCAACTACTACACCACCGGTTCCTATGAAGTCAATTTTGACGGTGAGGGCCAGCTGAGTTCTGCCATCGACTACTGCATTTCCGAGAATCTCCCCAAGCTTTACCTTCTTTCCGGTCACGGAGAATCTGAGCTTCCCGAGACATTTGCGGAAGGCATCGCCAAGCAGAATATTGAAACAGTCTCCTTCTCCCTTTTGAATTCCGGCGGTGTTCCGGAGGATGCAGATGCCGTCCTGATCAATTCCCCCGCCACGGACATTTCCGAGCAGGAGCGGGATCTTCTTCTGGATTATTGGAACCGCGCAGGGGATATCCTCCTGATTTACGGTCCCGGGGAAAAGCATCTTGAAAATGTGGAAGCTCTGGGCGCTCACTTCGGCGTGACCATGGAAGACGGTATTGTCATTGAAGGCAGTCAGACCCATTGTGTCATGGGCCAGCCTTACTACCTCCTTCCCGATATTGAATCCGGCAGCATGACCTCTGCCTTCCTCAGCTCCGGCTACAGCGTCTCCCTGCCTATCAGCGCCGGCCTCACGGTAGAAGAGAACGAAGAGGATGAAATCGAAGTCACCTCCCTGCTCACCACATCTGACTCTGCCTATTCCAAGCTTGCAGGTCTGAACCTCACCACCTACAATAAAGAAGACGGCGACCTGGAAGGCCCCTTCTCCCTGGCAGTCTGTGCCACAGAGGACCTGAGCATCACCAAGCACGCACGCCTCGTCTGGGTCTCCTCTGCCGAGCTTCTCTCGGACCAGGTGAACCAAATCGTCTCCGGCGGCAACCAGGGTTTCTTCCTGAATATTCTTGCGAATCTCTGTGAAGAAAAGGGCAGCTCCGTGGTCGTCCTGACCAAGAGCCTCACGGCGGATCATCTGACCATAGACACCGCCCGCGCAGCTCTGCTGATCGCCCTCTTTGTGGTTGTTCTGCCCCTTGCCTACTTCGTTTGCGGCATTATTGTTCGGGTCCGGAGGAAACATCAATGAAACGCAAAAAAAGCCTTTTCTGGCTTCTTCTTGTTGCGGCCCTTCTCCTGACTGTTCTCCTGGCCCTCCGAAAATTCGGGCCGAAGGAGGAACCCGAGACTGCTCCGACAATAACTACTCTCTATTCCGTTGACAGCAATGCCATCACGGAGCTCAGTTGGAAGATGGAAGGCAAAAGCCTGACCTTTGTCCGCGGGGAAAACGGCTGGACCTATCCGGAGGATCCTCTCTTTGCCGTAGACGGCAGCAGTCTGGACTCCCTGGCCCACAGCGCCTCCGGCATCACCTCCTCCCGGACCATTCCGGCTGTAGAGGACCTGGCAGCCTACGGACTTGCGGATCCCGTCATTTCTCTGACGATTACTGCAAACAGCGAAAGCCGGACCTTTGATTTCGGTGATCCCGCTGCCGTGAATGCCGGAAAGCAATACTGCACCGACGGAAGCGGAAATGTCTATCTGGTCGGAAGCTCTGTGACTTCCGGCTTCAGCGCAGACTATAAAAGCTTTGCCTATACGGAGCAAAGTGAGTAATCATCACTTGAGGAAAGCAACAGACTGATTTCAGTCTGTTGCTTTCTTTAGCTGCAAGTTTCAAGCTACGAGCCGCAGCGAGTAGCGAAGCGGCCCGAGCGTAATGAATGACAGTCCGGTGGACTGTCAGAACGCGAGGGGGACCGAGCCCGCAGGCGAGACCTGTCAGACCCGCGAGGGGACCGAGCCGCAGCGAGAAGCGTCCGGGAACACCCCCGGTCCCGCCGCTGAGGCAGCTTCACTGCAAGCTGCCCTGGATATGAAAAATTTTGGATTGCCTCTCCATATCCCTTATGCTATAATGACTTGGTATCAACTTATTCGGAAAGGAGCACGCCCCATGGAAGACTCGGCTTTAAACCTTCAAAAATCAGATATCCGCGCGCTCCTGAGCGCCGGCAGCGGAGACGCCGCACTTTGCTGGCTTTACCTGCAGTCCGGCGGAAGCCCGGAGGGAATGGCCGCAGCGCTGAATCTTCCCGAAGCCGCTGTTTCCCGAGCAATGGCCCTCCTTCGGCAATTGGGGCTCGTCTCGGACCGGAGAATTTACCTCCGTCCCGCAGAGCCGCCCCTCTATTCTGAAGCGCAGATCCTGGAGCTGGCAAAAGAGCAGGCCTTCCGGGATCTGGAAGATGAAGTCTGGCATATTCTGGGCAAGCCCATGGGCCTGGAAGGGGACCGGGTCCTCATCAATATCCGCAGCTATTTGGGTCTCCCGGATGATATTATTCCTCTTCTCGTCAGCTATTGCCGGGACCGGGCCAGAGCCCGGGGCAACATGAATCCCATCAGTATGCGGGTCATCGAAAAAGAGGCCTATTACTGGGCCGACAACGGCATTGACAGTTTTGAAGAAGCTCAGGCATTCCTGCAGAAGGAGGCTAACCGCCGTTCCAAGCTGGGCGCGGCCCGGAAAGCTCTGCAGATTTATGATCGAAGGCTCAGCCCCACGGAAGAACAGTATATTCTCAAATGGCTGGAAATGGGCTTCGGCGAAGCGGAAATCACCCTGGCCTATGACAAGTCCTGCACCCACACCGGCGGTCTGAGCTGGCCCTACATGAACTCCATCTTCAAAAGCTGGCAAAAACAGCAGCTCTTTACCCTGGAGCAGATCCAGGAATTTGATAAACCGGGGCAAAAGCCCTATTCCCAGGGGAAAAATCCCAAGACAAACGAGGGGGCATTAGACCCCATGATCGCAAAAGCTTTGGAAGCACAGCGCAAGCGCATAGCAAGAAAGGACGGGTAAGCAAAAATGTCCTATTCCGAATCGGTACTGAATGCCGCCCGGGAACGCCTTGCTCAGGAGGTCCGGGAGCAGAAAGAAACTCTGGCCGCCCGGGAACGGGAGGTCTATGAAAAATATCCCCGCGTCCGGGAAATCGATCTGGAGCTCCGGCAGACAGCTGCGTCCGCAGTAGCCAATGCCCTGCGCAGCGGCAAGAACCCCCAGGAAGCTTTTCTGCAGCTCAAGGAGCAAAACTTGGCGCTCCAGGAAGAGCGGGCATGGATCCTGGAATCCTCCGAATTGGGGGCGGACTATCTGGATGACATCCCCGTATGCGAGTGCTGCAAGGGCTCAGGTTATCTGGGCTCTGAAATGTGCGAATGTCTGAAAACCCTCTGCCAACAGGAGCAGAAAAAAGCCATCTCCTCCCTGATCGGCACGGGAAAAGAGCGCTTTCCCGCCTTCCGTTTGGACATTTACTCGGATACTTTCGATCCCCTCCTGGGCAGAAGCCCCCGAGAGATCATGGCCGATAACTTGAGAGAATGCAGGGAATACGCTCTCTCCTTCAAGGGGGAGCACGACCGTTCCCTCCTTTTCACTGGGAAAACAGGCCTTGGAAAGACCCTCCTCTCCGGCTGTATCGCCAGAACGCTGACAGAACGGGGCTTCAGTGTGGTCTATGACAGTGTCAGCGGTATCCTCAGTGATTTTGAGGCCCTGCGCTTTGGCGAAAATAATGAAGAATCCCGCGGACGCCTGCAAAAATATAAAGAAGCCGACCTTTTGATCGTGGATGACCTGGGCACGGAACTTCTGAACCAGTTCTCCATGTCTGCCCTCTATACCCTTTTCAACGACCGGATCCTGGAGGAAAAGCCCACCATTGTTTCCACGAATCTGACTCCCGGTGAAATGCAGGCCCGCTATACCATGCAAATCAGTTCCCGCCTTTTGGGCAATTTTGATCTTCTCTATTTCTACGGTGAGGATTTCCGCACCAAAGGAAAAATATAAAAACAAGACGGACAGGAAGCTGTCCGTCTTTGCAATCAGGAGCCAGAAATGACTGCTTGTTATCATTTGCCCGGCTTATTTGAATTTACCGCACTCTATCAGGCCTTTCTCCCCCTCTATCGGGCGCATCCGGAATATTTCTACCCCTGGTGTGAAATCGCTTCCGTCTATGGCGCTCCTGCGGACTGCATCTGGAGCGGAGGCCGTGTGGGCTGCGGAGAGGATGATCCAAAAGAGGTTTTTGCCCTCATGCGGGAATACGGGATCTCTTCCCGGCTCACCTTCAGCAACTCCCTCCTCCGGGAGGAACATTTGGCTGACCGCAAGTGCAACACCCTTTGTTCTCTCCTGAATCAGCAGCCCGGAAAGAACGGGGTCATCGTTCACTCCGATCTTCTTCTCCGCTATCTGCAGCAAGCCTATCCGGGGCTGTATTTTGTTTCCTCCACCACAAAAGTTTTGAAAGACTTCCGCGATTTTGAAAAGGAGCTTCTCCGGGAAGAGTTTTCCTATGTGATCCCGGATTTTCGCCTGAACAAGGCAAGAGAAGCTTTGAATGCCCTGGCGCAGCCTTTAAAAAACAAGGTGGAATTCCTCTGCAACGAGTGCTGCAGCATAGATTGCGAAGAGCGGAAAGCCTGCTATGAAACCGTAAGCCGGAAGGCTTTGGGAGAAAATTGCCCGGAGCATCTTTGCTCTGCCCCCGGTGGGGAAAGAGGCTATCTCTTCTCCCAAGCTATGGAAAATCCCGCCTTTATCGGCCTTCGGGAGATTCAGGAGACCTACCTTCCCATGGGCTTCTCCCATTATAAAATTGAAGGGCGGGGCCTGGGAAGCGCCCTGATTCTGGAATTTCTTTTGTACTATATGACCAAGCCGGAATATCAGCTGAAGGTCCGGGAAGCCATCTATCTGGACAGTATGCTGGATCTCTTTTAATAAAAGGAAGCATTTGGGCACACGCCCAAATGCTTCCTTTTTCTCATACTTTCCAATCTATGGGTCTTTCACCGTTCGCCAGAAGAAAACGGTTGATTTGGGAGAAGGGTCTGCTGCCGAAAAAGCCCCGATAGGCAGAGAGAGGACTTGGGTGGGGAGCCTTTATAATAAGGCGCGGCCCAGAAGTCTCTTTTAATAATTCTTCCTTCTTTTGCGCAGGGGCGCCCCAAAGGACGGCGGCGATGGGTTGGGGAAGCTTCGCTGCGGCTTTGATCACTTCGTCCGTGAACGCCTGCCAGCCAAAGGCGGCATGACTGTTGGCCTTTCCCTGCTCCACCGTCAGCACCGCGTTCAGGAGGAGCACCCCCTGCTTTGCCCAGGAGGATAAATCTCCCCCCTCAGCGGGAGGCAGCCCGATATCCGCTTCCAATTCCTTATAAATGTTCCGCAGGGAGGGTGGAAGCCTTGTCCCCGCCTTCACGGAAAACGCCAGGCCGTGAGCCTGTCCCGGTTCATGATAGGGGTCCTGCCCCAAAACAATCACCCGGACCTTCTCCGGAGGAGTCAGCTGCAGGGCCGTGAAAAGCTCTTCCCGGGGAGGATATACCTCCTTGCCGGCATAGGCTTCCTCCACTTTCTTGGCAAGAAAAGAGAAGCTATCACTGCTGAAATAATTTTTAAGGAGAGGGGCCCAAGCCCCCAATTCTTCTGCCTTCATAACTGCCTCACGGAAGTATTTTACTGGCTTTCAGATAACGCTCCTCTTCGGAGAAGACACAGCCACAATACTTTTGCATATAAAAGCCATGCTCTTTGGCAAATTCCTGACCGTCCCGGAAGAGAGGCCGGAAATCCCGATAAAGGAAGGCAACGCCAAACTCTTCCGCCGCACGCTCTGCGACTTCCTTCATAAGCTCATGTTTCTGATAGGGCGAAATGAAAAGGGACGAGGTAAAGGCATCAAATCCCTGCTCTTTTGCCGTTTCTGCTGCCCGAAAGAGGCGCATTTCATAGCACTTGACACAGCGATTGGGAATATCCTCTGCCACAGCCCGCACAAAAGGCCGAAGACCATAATCATTTTGTTCCATCAGGGGAAGAGAGATCTCCTGGGCATAGTCCCGAAGGCAATTCCGCCGGGCCCGATACTCCGTAAAGGGGTGAATATTGGGGTTATACCAAAAGCCGGTGACCTCCTGCCCTTCCTCCCTCAGCTCTTTAATGCACTGGTTTGCGCAGGGAGCACAGCAGATATGCAGCAAAACCTTCATGGCAAGGCTCCTTAAATATGATAGGTCCATTATATCCTCAAAAAGAAGAAAACACAAGGCAATCCGCTGCAAGAAAAGCCCAGGCTTTAAGCGTTTTCCCAAAAGTGAGTGTCACCGGTGCCGCCGCCAAATTCTAAACGGAGCTTGCAGAAGAATTTGAAGGCGAAAGTTTTTCATATTTCTCCAATATTTACTGTTTGTTTGGTAATTAGTTGTCGGTATGATAGTAGGAGCTCATCAGAGGAGGTATGAATGATTATGAGCCAAGAAATATTTAATATCATAAGTGACATGACGGATTCATTGAGTCCATCCCAACTGAGACGGTTAGAAGATGTTCTTGTCTGGAGACTCAGCGAGGAAGAAAAACGGAAAATCGAGCACAGCAATGAGGAATATTTAAAAATGTTCCTTGCATCTAAGAAGCTGGAAGGCTGTTCCCCAAAGACTATAAGCTGCTACGAAAGAATAATTTCCAATATGTTCAGCACGTTGGATATGCCTATGATAAAAATTACAACAGATGCCATACGGAAATATATGTCCAATTACCAAGAACAGAAAAAATGCCAAAACGCAACTCTGGACAATATTCGCCGTGTACTATCCGGCTTCTTTATTTGGTTAGAAGAAGAGGACTATGTTATCAAGAGCCCGGTTAGAAAAATCCATAAAGTAAAAACCGTGAAAAAGATTAAGGAACCCCTTTCGGATGAAAGTGTGGAAAAATTCCGGGATTGCTGCACGGAAATCAGAGATTTGGCAATTGCTGATTTTCTTCTCGCAACCGGTGTTCGCGTTGGAGAACTTGTAACGCTGAATAGGGAAGATATTAATTTTGAAGAGCGAAAATGTGTGGTATTAGGAAAGGGGGCAAAAGAGAGAGAAGTATATTTTGACACAAAAAGTAAGGTTCATCTTATGCAATACTTTGAATCACGGACAGACATGAATCCTGCACTTTTTGTGTCACTGAGATTTCCCCATAACAGGCTGACAGTCAGTGGGATTGAAACCAGGATTCAAAAAATTGGCGAAGCGGCGAAAATTGAAAGGGTTCACCCTCATAAGTTCCGCAGGACGATGGCAACAAAAGCCCTGGGAAAAGGAATGCCCATAGAGCAGGTTCAGGTATTGTTAGGACATCAGCAGATAGAAACTACTTTGAGATATGCGATAGTGAATCAGCAGAATGTGCAAATAGCTCATAGAAAATATATCGGTTGAGTAGGCGAGACTAGATTTGACATACAGTTTATGCAGGCAAATTTCCTGCGGATGATCTGAAAAAATCGGGCCC
>JAZUFG010000014.1:0-11838 GCA_045640565.1 Oscillospiraceae bacterium
TACGATCCGACTTTATTATTGCCTACTCCGTTGAAGCTGCATTGAAAAGCGGACTCTTTGATGAAGTTATGGTGTCCACGGACGATCTTGAAATTGCAGAGATTGCTAAGAAATATGGCGCTTCCGTGCCCTTCCTTCGCAGTGAAGCCACCAGCAATGACTATGCTACAACAGGAGATGTCCTTAATGAGGTTGTACAGGAATACCTGAAGCGTGGTATGGAGTTTGATACCTTTGCCTGCATTTATCCCTGTGCCCCATTTATTACTCCGGAAAAGCTGCAGGAGGCCTTTCATACTCTGGAGACCACAGATGCAGATTCCGTTACTCCTGTGGTGCAGTTCAGCTACCCTCCCCAGCGCTGTTATTCCATTGTGGATGACAATTTAGTCTTCATGCATCCGGAGTATGCTCGGTCCAGAAGTCAGGATCTGCAGCCTCTTTATCATGATATTGGCCAGTATTATGCGTACAAGATGGATGTTTTCCTGGGAAAGCGTGCTCCCAGCGGGAGGCACAGTGCTGTTATTACCCCGGATGAGTATGTCCAGGATATTGATAATCTTTCGGATTGGCGTTTAGCTGAAATCAAATATAGAGCATTTATGAATCTTTAATAGTTAACTGTAATTAGGGGGTGGAGGTTATGATGGCGAAAAGATTCAGTGATTCAGAAATGATGCAGATGTTGATTCGAGAAATAGAGTCCTTTTTTTTGATTTCGGATAAGGAAAAGGGATTGCTGTATTGCTACTTGCCTCAATGCCTAGAGAGAATTGAGACAAGTTTTTCATATAATACAAATAAGTATTATCACAAGGACGGGGGGGTGACCTATTTTGATGCTCTTCATTCATGTCAGTGGTTTATGTTTGTTTATACACTTGCAAATACTATTTGGCACGCTAAAGAAGACATAATAATTAGAAGGTCAATTTGTGATAAACTTTATGGACTTTCGAAAATCTTGTCTTCATGTGATCTTTATTATGAAGTCGATATGCCGGAAGTGTGGTCTTGTGACCATCCAATGGGAAGCGTAATAGGTAGGGCAAAATATGGTAATAACTTTTCATTTTCGCAGGGTTGTACTGTTGGCAACAATCATGGTATTTACCCCGTCATTGAAGATCATGTATCTATGCTATCAAATGCAAAAGTATTGGGAAAGAGCCATATTGGCAGCTATGTGATATTGGCTGCAAATTCATATGTAAAAGATACAGATATTCCAGATCATTCAATTGTGTTTGGACAGAGCCCCAATTTAGTAATAAAAGAGAATAGAAACTAATAAAGAAAAGCCTTTTCCTGTTTTTTGACTTGGAAAGGCATTTCTTGTTAAATGCCGGGAGCTGCTGCGAAAAACATAAAAACCTTAAAAAATTATAATTTTTTAAGGTGAACATTTGTGTGATAATGTAGCTGTTGTGTTTTGCGTGTTTGGCTGAATCTATGGAATTGGGTGCATAAATTTTGAAAAACGGACATTCAAACTTACTAAAACGCATATTTGCCCATCGGGAGCTCTACCTCATGCTCCTGCCTGCGTTTATAATAACTTTCATTTTTAAATATATCCCCATTTATGGCGTGCAGTTGGCTTTCAAGAGCATGAAGCTGGGGCAGACGATATCTTCGGCAAAATGGGTTGGCTGGAAGAACTTTGAAAGGTTTTTCACAACGGGCGCGTTTTCTCGAACCTTGAGAAACACGTTGGGAATTGGTCTTTTAACAATTGGCGTCTTTCCTATTCCCATTATTCTGGCACTCCTTCTCCACAACTGTGAGCTGAAGCCCATTAAGAAGAGCGTCCAGACGATCACCTATATTCCCAACCTGATTTCCGTGGCTGTTACCATGAGCATCGTCCTTCTCTTCTGCGGCAATTCCACGGGGTTTATCAACATCCTCTTTAAAAAGCTTGGCTGGGAAACAATCCCATTCCTCAGTGACAGCAAGTTCGTTCGTCCCATGTATGTTCTATCGGGTATCTGGACCACGGCAGGCTACAGCGCGGTTATTTATTTATCCTCGCTTTCCTCTGTCAGCCAGGAGCTCATTGATGCTTCCATGTTGGACGGCTGCAATAAGTGGAAGCGGATTCGTTATGTGCAGCTGCCCCAGATCCTTCCAACGATTATTGTTCTCCTTATCATGGCTATAGGCGGTTTCCTCGGCGCATCCACGGAGAAAATGTTAATGCTGCAGACAGACCTGAACCTGGAGACCTCCGAAGTAATTGGAACCTACGCCTACAAATTAGGCATTTTAAATCGCCAATATGGTTATTCTGCTGCAGTGGATCTTTTCACGAATGTTGTGAACTTCACAATGCTGATCATTGCAAATTTCTTCTCAAAAAAATTCTCGGATTCTTCTCTCTTCTGAATGGTTGGGTGTTGGAATGTATAAAGACAGTGCGATTAAACCCGGAAAAGATGATATTCTCCTGGACATCTTTATAATTCTTATATTGGTAATAATCGGAGTCGTGACCCTTTATCCTCTTTGGATTGTCCTGATTTCTTCCGTTTCGGACCCCAGTGCGATTAGTGCCGGAAAGGTTTGGCTTCTTCCCAAAGGGCTGAATCTGGAAGCCTACAAGATCCTTTTGGAGGATAAAAAACTTTGGATCGGCTATCGGAATTCCATCCTCTATACCTTCGGCGGCACAACGCTTCAAATGCTGGTGACGACCTCCGCCGCTTTTGCGCTTTCCCGAAAGACCCTTCCCGGAAGAAAGTTTCTGATTCTTTTCTTCCTTTTCCCTATGTATTTCAGCGGCGGCATGATGCCCACCTATTTCGTCATTAAAGACATGGGCATTATGAATACGCCTTGGGCTTTGATCCTTCCCGGTTTGCTGGGCCCTTTCAACCTGATTATTTGCCGGAACTATTTTGAGAACTCCATCCCGGAGGATATTTTCGAGGCAGCCAGAATGGATGGCGCAGGGATGTGGACCAGCTTTTTGAGGATCGCGGTCCCCCTTGCAAAGCCGGTTTTGGCTGTTATGGTTTTGAATTTTGCCTTGGGGCATTGGAATAGCTACTTTAATGCCCTCCTCTATATCAGCGATGATAAAATTCAGACCCTGCAGGTGTTTATCCAGCGAATCTCTACCCAAGCTACCACAACTTTGGAGGCTGCGGACGGTTCCGTGAAGATGGAGGATTTGATTGCTTCCATAAGGAAGACCCAGCTTCTCAAGTATGCTGTCGTTGTCGTGTCTTCTATCCCGATGATAGCGCTGTATCCCTTTATCCAGAAGCATTTTGTTAAGGGGATCATGCTCGGATCGGTAAAAGAATAAATTTGGAGGTAAAAAATGAAAAAACTGATTGCGCTCCTCTTGGCTATGCTGATGGTTCTTTCCCTTGTGGCTTGTGGCACAAAGGAAGAGACTGCAGAGCCCGAAAAGAAGGAAGAAAAATCTGCCGCAGAAGAAAAATCCGAACCGGCGGAGTCCAAGGCTTCTGAGGAAGCTGCAGAGCCCGAAGAGAGTGTTTGGAATTTGGAAGGCACGATGTTCCCCCTTGCAGAGCCTGTGACTTTCACGGTACTGACCCAGGGAAACCGGGGCTGTGACTTTGAAACGATTGAAAACAACAAAGACTGGCAGTCTTTCTGCAAAGCTTTGAATGTCAATTTCGACTTTGTCTTCCTTGGCGACTATGATGATCCATCTTCTAAGGATCAGCTTCAGGTAAAGCTGGCAGGCGGTGACTACGGTGACGCCATCATGTCCTTCTTTGTGGACACCTTGACCACGGCAGATATTTCTGACCTGGCTTCCACCGGCATCCTGATCCCTCTGGATGAGTACATGGAAGACGCTTCCGTTATGCCTAATTTCAACAAAATGATTGCAACTGAGCTTCCCGGTATTTATACCAACATGAAGCTTTCCGATGGAAACCACTACTATTTTGCCGGTGTTTCTCAGATTAATGCCTATACTGCCGATGAAGGCCTGATGCAGGTCAACAGCGAATGGCTGAAGGCTTGGGAGGCTGCCAGAAATCTGGACCATTCTCCTGCAACTCTGGAAGAGTTTGAGGACATGCTGAAGTTCTTTGCAGAGAATGATCTAAATGGCGATGGTCAGCAGAATGAAATTCCTTATTTCATCGCACAGAGCGGTTATGCCGGCTGTATGACCCTTGAGCATGCTATGGGTATGTTCGGCATTTCCACTAAAGACTCTGCCGCTGATATGGATATCATGATCGACAACGACAAGTGCTACTATGCCTATACCCAGGATAACTATAAGGCTGCTCTGAAGCAGTTTGCGGATTGGTACAGCAAGGGTTATGTCTGGGAGGATATCTTCACCGGCAATACCGAAACCATCAACGAAATCGTTGCTGCCGGTGCCAATAACTTCGGCGTCTGCAATATTTGTGAGAATCTGGAAGGCTTTGAGCCCCTGCTGCCTCCTGAAATTGATGGCTTTGAGGCCAGATACCACATGCACCCCTCTGTCCGTCTCGGCGTCCGTCAGCCCTATGCCGTCATCACCGATAAGTGCGAACATCCGGAGATTTTCGCTGCTATGATTGATGTTCTCTATAACTTTGAGAACTACATCCGCTGGAACAACGGTTCCTATGCCCTGGACAACGGCGGCATCGTTACCGATGATGAGGGCAGATATGTATTTACCCATTCTTTGGACGGTGCGGAACTGGCTCCCGAGGATTGGTCCATCGGTGCTTATATGAGCCGTATGGAGATGGATACTTTGGCAAACTTTGATGCCAAGGTAGATATTGATTCTTACTATGGTGAACAGTCCAGAGTCAAGGGCTACACGCTCTTCAACGATGCCGGAATCTGGAATCCCACAGATAGCCTCTGGCCTCGCTGCCAGCTGCTGGAAGAGGATGCGGAAGACTATGCCTTCATGTATACCGATGTTTCCACTACGCTTGCTGAGTACAGAGCGAACTTCGTTACCGGCAAACTTGATGTGGATGCCAAGTGGGACGAATTCCAGGATAAACTGAAGACCCTGGGCATTGAGGATATGCAGGCTGCTGTACAGCGTGCCTATGATGCATTTCTGAATAAATAGCTTCTCAAACAACAAGGGGGCTAACTGTGTTTAGCCCCCTTGTTGTGCTTTTCTTTTAAATAAGTTTTTAATAGTAATAAAATCAAAATTAAGGCAATAGTAATCTTTGAGGAGAGTAGTTATGGAAATGCTAGTTGGAGATAAAATGTATGAGCTTTGCGAAAAACTTTTTCCGATATGTAGAAGTATTACAGGAAAAGGTGTAAGGGATACTCTGCAGATAATTAACAATAGAATAATACAAGATGGAGGGAACCCATTATGCATCCGAGAGGTTCCTAGTGGCACACAAGTATACGACTGGACGGTTCCGAAAGAGTGGGAAATAAGGGATGCATATATTGAAAAAGAGGATGGAAGTCGTATAATAGATTTCAAAGAAAATAATCTGTATGTGCTTGGATATTCATCACCTGTGGATGAATGGGTTGAGTTGGATGAACTAGAAAAGCATATTTATACGCAGCCAAGTCAACCAGAGGTAATACCATATGTTACATCGTACTATAAAGAGCGATATGGATTCTGTATGAGCGAGAATCAAAAGAAAAATCTTACTCCTGGAAAATATCATATGGTAATAGATAGTGAGTTATTTGACGGCGTTTTGAATTATGCAGAGCTTGTGATTCCCGGTGACAGCGAAAAGGAAGTCTTTTTCTCAACATATTTTTGCCATCCTTCAATGGCTAATAATGAGTGTTCTGGTCCGGTTCTTGCAGCAGAACTTATTAATTTCATTTCTCACATGAAAAAACGAAGGTATACATATCACTTTGTTATGATACCAGAAACAATTGGTTCAATCACATATCTTAGCCGAGATAAAAATTTGGAGCAGTTACAGAGAAAAATGGTGGCAGGATTTAATCTTTCCTGCGTTGGGGATAACCATGATTATTCTATTGTTGAAACTGCATATGGGAATACATTGGCAGATAAAGTCCTAAAGAATGTTCTAAGCTCCCACACTAGAGATAAATTTTCATGTTATTCTTTTCTTGAACGTGGTTCAGACGAACGCCAATATAATGCACCTGGTGTTGGGTTACCCGTTGTATGTTTCTGCAGATCAAAATTTGGAGCGTTTCCGGAGTACCATACGTCAGCAGATAATATGTCATATGTTAGCCCAGAAGGTTTTCAAGGGGCATTTGATGTGATGACACAAGTTATTATGGCGTTGGAAAATAATTACAATTATAAAGTTTGTGTTCTTGGAGAACCGCAGCTTGGTAAAAGAGGCCTATATCCGACAGTAAGTCAAAAAGGTTCGTATGATGAGGTAATGCCACTAAAGCATTTGATAGCATACTCTGATGGGAAAAATGATCTTATCGATATAAGTAATATTATAAGAGTCCCAATTAAACGCTTGATTCCAATTGTTCAAAAGTTGACGGAGCATAAACTTTTGGAGGTTGTCGATGGATAATTATATTTCTCTGAGGGATTATCCCCAAAAAATGAAAATCAAAAAAGGTGAAACAGTTTTTATTTCATCTGATGCCAAGATTCTCCTTCTTGATGCGATTAGAAATAATTCTTCTAAAGATTTAAATGATTTTATTGATGGCGTCATTGAAGCGGTTGGGGAGGACGGGACAGTGATATTCCCAACATATAATTGGGCGTTCTGTAAAGGAAAACCATTTAATTATCAAACGACTCCATGTGAAACGGGTTCTCTTGGAACAATAGCATTATCGAGATCAGATTTTAAAAGAACGCGGCATCCTATCTATTCTTTTGCGGTGTCCGGAAAAGACCAAGATGCTCTTGTGAGATTGAATAATACAGATTCTTTTGGAATAGATTCACCATTTAATTATTTGAAAGAGGTCAATGCTACTAATTTTATTATTGATGTTTCGCTTCAGAGTTGTTTTACTTTTGCCCACTATGTTGAGGAGAAGTCAGGAGCCGTAAAGCATCGTTTTATTAAGGACTTCGTTGGTGAGTATATTGATGACGATGGTAATGTTGAGACAAGATCCTATTCAATGTTTGTTCGTGATTTAGATATGGATGTGGTAACAAAAATAGATCCAATTGAGGAAGATTTCTTAAAACAGGGTGTGGCAAATCGTCTTCAAATTAATAATTCAAGTATTCTTCGGATTGAATTAGGAAAAGCGTATCAAATATTACTAAATGATATTTTATACAATGAATCAAGGAAGCTTTGCAGTTTTAAAGGTCAAAGGAAATTGATATGAAAGAACTGGAATTCCCAATTGATGGGAAATATATTATTAAAAGGAAAATAAAACTTCTTAAGGAACTTAGATGTGACGGTAAAACCCGCATAAAAATTAAAGTTGCGATTCTTGGTGGATTTACTACAAATGATATTAAGGCTTGCTTAGAACTTTTTTTGCTGAATCAAGGAATTGATCCGGAATTTTATGAGTCTGGGTTTTGTCAATACTATCAAGAGGCATTGTTTCCGTCAAAGGAATTGCAGTTATTTTCTCCAGATATTATTTATGTTTGCACTTCAAATAGGAACATTTCGCAGTATCCTGTATTAACGGACAAGGCGAGTGACATTGATATAATCTTTAACGATGAAGTTGCAAAATTTACGAGTATTTGGGAAGCGCTAACTGAAAAATTCAATTGTCCGATTATTCAAAATAATTTTGAAAAGCCAATATATAGAATAATGGGCAATAAAGATTGTTCTGATATACATGGGGCGGGTAATTTCTTATTAAGAATGAATCAAAGATTTTATGAATATGCACAGTCTCATGATAACCTGTTTATATGTGATTTAGATTTTATTTCTGCAGATTTTGGGCTGAAACAGTGGCACGATTTGCAATGTTGGTATTTATATAAATACCCTATGAACCTTTTTGCAATCCCTTATTTGACGTTCAACGTTGCAAATATCATTAAATCTTTGCTAGGGAAAAACAAAAAGGGTTTTGTGCTTGATCTTGACAATACCCTTTGGGGTGGAGTAATCGGTGACGACGGAATCGAAAACATAAGAGTAGGAAATGAAGATGCTATAGGACTCGCATACTTAGAATTCCAGAAGTATCTAAAGTTGCATCAACAACTTGGGCTAATACTAAATATAGATTCAAAGAATGATGAAAAAAATGCTTTGATTGGATTACAACACCCTGATGGTGTATTGAAGCCTGATGATATGATAGTAATAAAAGCAAACTGGGATTCAAAAGCCAAGAATTTTTTTCAAATTGCTGATGAACTATCCCTACTTCCAGAAAGCCTTGTCTTAGTTGATGATAATCCAGCAGAAAGATATGCTGTAACTTCACAGATTCCAGGTGTAACTGCGCCAGCTATTGGAGAAGTGCAGGATTATATATACACAATTGATAGGTCAGGTTTTTTTGAAACTACAGTGATATCAGAGGATGATATAAAGCGAAATAAGATGTACCGCGAGAATTCAAATAGAGTGAAGCAAAAAAGCAAGTTTGAAAACTATCAAGAGTATTTGAAAAGCCTTGAAATGAATGCTAAAATTGAAAGCTTTGATTCAATTTCATTGGCACGGATAACACAGCTTTGTAATAAAAGTAATCAGTTTAATTTAACAACTAAGCGGTACAGTCAAGAAGAAATGGAGGCCATTTCAAAAGATCGTAATTATATTAGCCTGTACGGCAGATTAGAGGATCGATTTGGAGATAATGGAATTGTATCTTTAGTCATTGGCCGCATGGATAATAATGAAGTTGACATTGATCTTTGGATTATGAGTTGTCGAGTGATAAAGCGGGATCTGGAATATGCCATGATGGACTCTTTTGTGGAGTGCTGTGAGCAGCGTGGCTGCAAAAAAATAAAAGGTTATTATTATCCTTCAGCAAAAAATGTAATGGTTAAGGACTTTTTCAGTTTATTCGGATTTGAAAAAATATACGAAGACGAAAAAGGAAATACGCAATGGTTACTTTACATTGATAGATATGTTAAAAAAAATAAAATAATTAATATAATAGGAGAAAAAAGCAATGACTAGAGAGAAAGTAATGAATAAGTTGAATGATATCTTTTGTGATGTATTTGACAACGATAGTATCATAATTTCTGAATTAACGACTTCATCTGAAATTGAAGGCTGGGATAGTGTAATGCACATTACTTTGATTGCTGAAATCGAAGACGAATTTGATGTTCGTTTTTCTATGAATGATGTGCTGAATATGAAAACTGTCGGAGATATAGCGAGCAGAATAATGGAATTAAAAAAATAATGTTAAAAGATTTGAAAATTCATCATATAGGATATCTTGTTAAAGACATTCACAAAGCCTGCAGACAATTTAAAGAACTTGGGTATGAGTATGTTATTGGAGAAGAATTTACTTACGATGAAACTCGCGGAGTAAACATTCTTTTTCTTGAAAAAGATGGAATTAAGATTGAACTTGTATGTCCCAACGACAATAATTCAGTAGTAGCTAAACTCAGAAAAAATGGGGGAATACACCGTATCATATTTGTTATGAGACTGATAATTTAGAGGAAAGCATGAAGAAATTTGAAAAATTGAAATATGTGATTTGGGAGGAACCAAGTATAGCACCGGCGATTAAGGATAGGCGGGTAGTTTTTCTCTTCAATAGTCAGATTGGGTTGATTGAACTTCTTGAGTAAGAGAATGAGGGAGCCTGTTCATGATGGCAGGTTTCCTCGTTTCTGGGAAAAAATGGCGTGTTTTTTGTTATGCTTTCCTAATCCTTAGGATGGCTTCCCTGTAGTAGGGGAGGAGTTCCTTGGCATATTGGATTTGCTGGCGGAAGGATGCTTCATCCGTGGGGTAAAAGATTCTGATCCCATAGAGCGCTTGGCAGAGGAGGAGGCCAAAGGATTTTGCGTCCAGTTCGCGGAACTTGTTGGCCTCTTCACTGTTTTGACAGGATTGCAGTCTCTCAAGATAGACGGGATAATAGGGATCCGGAATTGTCCCGGACTGAGAAAACATATTGCAGATGTTTTGCCAGGCATGGTGGGTTTCATGAAAGCTTACCTTCATGAACTTGACCCGGAAGGCATCTTCGGGGTTCGCACAGGTCATAGCCAGGTCCTCTATATGGCTGGGAGATAACCGTATGGTAAAGTGTTCTGTCTGTCCATAACAGCGCTTGCCATTTAGGGAGAATAAGTCGTCTTGGAGCTCAACAGGGCAAGGGAAGGGATTACCGAATACAATGGTGGTGGCCTGCTGAACATATTCTTTTGCCTGGGTAAGGAGTTTATCATAATCCAAAAGCATAAGAAGGACCTCCAAGGTAGATGATAAAGATATTGTAACGGAAAAGGGGAAAAGGGGCAAGAGCCGTGATTTCAGTTGTGCTTGACAAATTTTGGACCTTGTATAATGGGAGATAAAAAATGGGAAAACAATTCTTTAAAAAGCTGATTTGTAAGATTAGGGGGGGTGCCTCAACAGCAGATGCTGAGATGCAGTATCTGTTGGAGCATGGTTTTACCCACGGAAAGAATTTTCATAATTTTAGCCCCTATGCAATTGATGCCAACTGGCCGTATTTGATTTCGGTAGGAGACGATGTAACGATATCATCGGATGTCAAGATCCTAGCCCATGATGCCAGCACGAATTTAACCGGAGCAAGGACAAAGGTCGGCATTGTGAAAATAGGAAATAACGTTTTTATTGGAGCCAGAAGCGTTATTTTGTGCAATACCAGAATTGGGGACAATGTAGTTATTGGAGCCGGTTCTGTTGTTACAAAAGATATCCCGTCTAACAGTGTGGCAGCAGGAAATCCTGCAAGAGTCATAGGTTCTTTTGAAGAATATAAAGAAAAGAATCTGAAAGCAAGGAGTTCCGGGGAGCATCCAATTCTCAATAAGCATGAATGGAACAAATGGATAGATGCATGCCCGGAAGATTGGAAAGAAATGCGCGAAGCATTAAAAGATACGTTTGGGTATTTATAAATCTTTTAAACGGAATATTAAAAATGAATCAGTGTTATATATATGTTTTGGAGAGATAATTGAAGTTATATATTATTGGGAACGGATTTGATTGCGCGCACAAGCTCAAGACCGCATATGTAGATTTCAGAAAATATTTGAGGAAGTATGAAGAAGAATTTCTAGTTGAGTTTGAGAAAATGTACTCCTTCTATCCATATGACCCAGAGGATTACCATATAAGTAAGAATCAGCAAAGAAATGCCGTAAAGAAGCATGACGAGGAAGTATATGAGTGTTTATGGAAATCCTTCGAAGAAGCTTTGGGAAAACCCAGCGAGGAGGAATTTGATAGAGTCTGCGATTCTGCTATAGATGCAATGGAAGGGCTTGAATCCGGCCCAATTGGAATTGAAGATACATTGAATGAATACTTTGATAGCCAGTTCCATTTCGTTGAAAAACTGCAGATATATCTTTTAAAATGGGTTAACCAAATTAGATTGAATAAAGCATATGTAAAAAAGGATGCACTAAGGAATAGCACAGATTGTTTTTTAACATTTAATTACACAGCGACATTAGAACGCATTTATGGAATATCAGAGTCAAATATTTGTCATATCCATGGAGGAAAAGCTCCGTATTGTGATGAGGATCCTTTAATTGGGCATGGAAACATAAAAGCCATCAACCGGTGGAAAGCAGAACGGGAGGAAAGTGGCAGGGCATTTGATGAAGGATGGTCAAGTAAATGTAATGCTGTATTGAACTATTATTCCTGCACGCTTAAAAATACAGAGAGACAAATTCGTAAGCAT
>JAZUFG010000015.1:0-24961 GCA_045640565.1 Oscillospiraceae bacterium
CCTTCAGCGTCAAGGCTATTTGGTGACGGCTCCTGATCCTGCATAACTACATCTTCATATTGTTTTTTTGACCACTGAGAGATGGTCTGGTTTTGTGCGCCCTTTTCGGGATGGTGCTTATACTACAATGTTTCAACCTTCCGCTCACCAAAGGAGCAACCATACGGCTTGAATTCACAAAGAATTGGCATAACCCGCCATTATTCACTTCCGATTCCAACCAATTTAACGAATAAAATACTTTTTGCGACTGATTCAATGAATCAAACCCTTTTTCCAAATCATCAAAATCATCGACTTTTTTCTCAGTTTTGGCAATCACGGCAAACAGCAAATCATCGTCAGATAACGCAGTCAATTCTTCAGCTGACATAGAAAGCGATTGAACTTGCTTTTTCTCATACTCCGCCATGCTGTTTTTGAACTGCTTTTTCATTTTAGCAAGCTCTTTGATTTTCTTTAAAATACTCATATTATTCTCCTTTAATCAGTTTCTATTTGTCCGTCTTACTTTTCGCCGTATTGATTGACGAAATCAGCAACTTCTTGACTTCGATACATTGATCAAGTATCGTCTTATCGTCATAATATCCGCTTTCGATCAGAAGTTCGAGCCAATATTCGCTTTCGGAACACTCTTTGAGGGCGATTTGAAGTTTGGCGATAAAATCAGCTTTCCCGTGGGCGTAAAACGCTTCCCTGATATTCGCGCCGACACTCGTACCGGAACGAACAAGCTGCTTTGTCAAAATACTTTCGTGCTTCGCTTCATGAATTGCGTTGCAAATCCTGATAATATCAAGCGCAAATGCTTTTGATTTTACCATAAGCGGACTGTCTGACATAACTTTTACCTCATTCCTTTTTCTTTATTATAATATTTCTGTGAAAACACTTCAATATTTTTTACATAAAAAATGCTTTTCGCCCCGGCGAAAAGCTTCCTTACTTCTTCACTATTCACTCTTACTTCTTACTTCCCAAAAAATTCCCGTGGACGGGTTTAGTGAATAGTGAAGAGTGAAGAAGTAATAAGTAAAAATTCCCGCAGACTATCGTCCACGGGAATTTTTTGGCACCCCCGGCTGGATTCGAACCAGTGGCCTGCCGCTTAGGAGGCGGCCGCTCTATCCAACTGAGCTACGGGGGCTGATTTCTTTGCATATCATACAGGATGATGGCGTATTCGTCAAGATTTCATAATTCTAAATTCAATATATTATTTTTTTGTAAATCCTTACCAAATAAGGCAATTTCCCGTTGTTTCTATTGACATTTCTGGACAAAAGGAATAAAATACAACACGAATTAAAACAAATACAACATAAAACCAAGTACTGTTGTATTTCTGTTTTATGATAATTTTTAGGATTGGAGCGTATTTCTTATGGCAGAAGGCGTATTGATGCCAAAGGCCGGCATCACCGTTGAATCCTGCATCATTGGTGAATGGAAGAAGAAAGTCGGCGACGCCGTCAAAGTCGGTGATATTCTTTTCACCTACGAGACCGATAAAGCCGAGTTTGAATGTGAGTCCACCGCCGAGGGCACTCTCCTGGACATCTTCTTCAATGACGGAGACGAGGTTCCTTGCTTGATTAATGTTTGTGCAGTCGGTAATCCCGGAGAGGATGTTTCTGCACTGAATCCCAAAGCTGCTTCCGCTGCATCTGCTCCTGCTGCTCCCGTGGCAGCACCCAAGGAGGAGGCTCCCGCTGCGGCAGCTCCCGTGGCTCCCGCCGGTCCCGTTGCTCAGGCAGTTGTTATGCCGAAAGCCGGTATTACTGTTGAGTCCTGCCTGATTGGTGAATGGAAGAAGAATGTCGGTGACGAGGTTAAGATCGGAGATATTCTTTTCACCTATGAGACAGACAAAGCTGAATTCGAGTGCGAATCTACTGCTGAAGGCAAACTTCTTGCCACATTCTTCAATGACGGTGATGAAGTTCCTTGCCTTGTTAATGTCTGCGCTGTAGGTAAAGACGGTGAAGATTTTGAAAGCCTTCGTCCCGGCTCTGCAAAGGCTGCACCTGTTCAGGCTGAAGCTGCTGCACCCGCTCAGGCTGCTGCTCCCGTTGCTGCTGTTGCTGCTGCACCTGCCGCTTCCGAAGCTAAGGCAATTTCTCCCCGTGCAAAGAATCTTGCTGAACGCAGCGGTGTTGATTCTTCTCTTGCTTCTGCCACCGGTCCTAAGGGCCGTGTGATTGAAAGAGACATTCGCAAACTCATGGAAGAGGGGACAAAGGCTGTTGCCGCTGAGGCTCCGAAGCCTGAAGCTAAAGCTGCCGCTCCCGCTCAGGCTGCTGCTCCTGCCGCTTCTGAGGCAGAGTATGAAGATGTCAAGTTCAATCAGGTTCGTAAGGCTACTGCTAAGGCAATGGTTAAGAGCCTTTCTACCATGGCTCAGCTCACGCACCAGTTCTCCTTCGATGCAAGCCAGATCCAGGCTTATCGTAAGATGATCAAGCCCATTGAAGGTCCTATGGGTAAGATCACTCTGAATGATATGGTGATGTTTGCAGTTTCCCGTACGATTCTTGCATACAAGGACTTGAATGCCAATATGGTAGATGATACCACGGTTCGTCATTTCAAGCATGTCAATCTCGGCTTTGCTTGCGATACAGATCGCGGCCTCCTTGTTCCTGTTATTAAGAATGCGGATAAGCTTTCACTCCTTGAACTCTCTATGGAAGCCAAGCGTCTTGCAACTGCAGCAAAGGACGGCAAGCTTACTCCTGATGAGATGTCCGGCGGCACCTTCACCGTTTCCAACTTGGGCTCTATGGGCTGCGAAGCATTTACTCCTGTTGTGAATCCTCCTCAGACCGGTATTCTTGGTGTCTGCAATATTCAGACCAAGATCAAGTCCGTGAACAACGGTGCTATTGAGACTTATCCTGCAATGGGTCTTAGCCTGACATTTGACCACCGCGTTCTGGACGGCGCACCCGCTGCACGTTTCATGAGCGAGCTCTGCAAGAACCTGGAGAGCTTCATGACGCTTCTTGCAAAATAAATTTTTACTGATAAATAAGGAGTATTTCTATGGCAAATTATGATGTACTCGTAATTGGCGGCGGCCCAGGCGGATATTTGTGTGCTGAGCGTGCTTCCCAGGCCGGTTTTAATACCGCTCTGATCGAAGCCAACAAGCTTGGCGGTACCTGCTTGAATGAAGGCTGCATTCCCACTAAGGCTCTCTTATACTGCGCAAAGTACTTTGTTGCATCCAAGCACTGCAAGGATTACGGCTTCTCCGCTGAGAATGTTGCGTATAACCACGCTGCTGCAGTTGAGAGAAAGGACAAAGTCGTTGCAAAGCTTGTTGGCGGCGTCGGCGCCACCATGAAGGCCAATAAGGTCACTGTTTATAATGGCTTTGGCAGCATTAAGGGCAAGAACGCCGTTAAGGGATTTGATGTTGAAGTCAACGGTGAAGTTGTTACTGCCGACCGCTTGGTCATTGCCACCGGTTCCGTAGTTGCGATTCCTCCCATTCCCGGCGTCAAGGAAGGTCTTGCTTCCGGTTTCCTTCTTACCAGCCGTGAGTTCCTGGATATGAAGGAACTTCCCAAGGAAATGGTTGCTATCGGCGGCGGTGTCATCGGTTTGGAAATGGCTTGCTACCTTGCATCCGTCGGTGTTAAGGTTACCGTTGTTGAAATGATGCCCAAGATTGCAGGTCCTACGGATAAGGATATCTGTGACAACCTGATGAAGACCTATGAAAAAGACTTTGGCATGAAGTTTGAACTGAATGCGAAGGTCAAGGAAGTTAAGTCTGACTGCGTTGTTTATGAAGATAAGGACGGCAAGATTGTTGAAGCTAAGTGCGACAAGGTTCTTCTGGCTGCCGGCCGTCGGGCGAACATTCAGGGCCTGAATGTGGAAGCCCTCGGCATTGAGACGAACAGAGGGGCTGTTGTTACGGACCGTTTCCTGCAGACCAATGTTCCGAATGTTTACGCAATCGGTGACTGCAACGCAAAGATCATGCTCGCTCACACTGCTTACCGTGAGGCTGAGGTTGCCGTGAATCATATGGCCGGAATCAAGGATGAGATGAATTATGATCATATTCCTTCCGTCATTTACACGACTCCCGAAGTTGCATCTGTCGGTTTCAGCAAAGCACAGGCAGAAGAAAAGGGTATGCATGTTAAAGAGATTAAGGTTCCTATGATGGTTTCCGGCCGTTATATCGCCGAGACCATGAACGGAAACGGCTTTGCTAAGCTTGTATATGACACGGACAATAACCGTCTTGTCGGTGCCTGCATGATTGGTAACTATGCCTCCGAAATGATAGAAACTCTTGTGATGATGCTGGATACAGAGCTGCCTCTCAGCCAGCTGAAAAAGCTGATCTTCCCGCATCCTACCGTGAGTGAAGTAATCCGCGAAGGCTTATTTATGATTTAATTAGAAAGGAATAACGAACATGCCTAAATCTTTGTATGTTGATCCTGTAGAAACCAGAGCACCCGGTACCATTCATTTTGAGGACATTCCCGTTAACCAGTATAATAAGTCCGTTAAGCAGGAACTGGACGAAGGAAACTATACGAAAGATGACCTGATCCGTATTTATCGCGATATGGCTATCTGCCGTGAGTTCGAGGATATGCTCAATCAGATCAAGACCCTGAAGAACTACAACGGTGTTGATACCACTTATCCCGGCCCTGCTCACCTGAGCTATGGTCAGGAGTCTTCCTGCGTCGGCGAAGCTTATATGCTGGATCAGGACGACATCACCTTCGGTTCTCACCGCTCCCACAGTGAGATTCTTTCCCGCGGTCTTCGCAGCATCCAGAATCTTCCCAATGAAGAGCTCATGAAGATCATGGAAAACTTCCTCGGCGGCAAGACTCTCGCTGCTGTAAAGAAGTTTGCTGATACCGATGATGTCAAGGAACTTGCTATTCGTTTCCTTCTCTACGGTACTGTTTCTGAAGTTTTTGCCCGTGAGAACGGCTTCCATCACGGCATGGGCGGTTCCATGCACGCTTTCTTCCTTCCCTTTGGCATTTATCCCAACAACGCTATCGTTGGCGGTGCAGCTCCTGTTTCCACCGGCGCAGCTCTCTTCAAGAAAGTAAACAAGAAGCCCGGCACTGTCATCTGCAATATCGGCGATGCTTCTTTGGGCTGCGGTCCTGTATATGAATCCATGAACTTTGCAGCAATGGATCAGTATAAGACCCTCTGGGAAGATGCCAATAAGGGCGGTCTCCCGATCATCTTCAACATCTTCAATAACTCTTACGGTATGGGCGGTCAGACCCGTGGTGAGACCATGGCTTACGATATGCTGGCCCGTCTCGGCGCCGGTATTGCTCCCAATCAGATGCATGCAGAGCGTGTTGACGGCTGGAATCCTCTGGCTGTTATTGATGCATATCGCCGCAAGATGCCTCTGGTCAAGAACGGCGAAGGCCCTGTCCTTCTTGATGTTATCACTTACCGTCTCTCCGGTCACTCCACTTCTGACCAGAACGCTTACCGTTCCAAGGAAGAGATCGAAGATTGGAGATCTTATGATCCTATCGTGAAGTTCCGTGCGGCTCTTGTTGAAGCCGGAGTTGAGTCCGATGAGTTCTTTGCCAAGCTTCTTGACGACACCAAGGCCCGTATGACCATGGTTTGCAAGGCTGCAGCCGATCCTGAAATCTCCCCCTATGTTGATTTCAAGAAAGAGCCTGATTTTGTTGCCAACCTGATGTTCTCCAACCAGAAGGTCCGTTCCATGGCACCCGATGCTGAGAATAATGTTCTGATGCCGAAGGAAGAGACCAAGCGCTGGAAGGCTATTCAGTCCCATGAGCGTTTTGCATTTAAGGACGGTCAGCCTGTATCTAAGATGAAGGTCTATAACATTCGTGATGCTATCGCAGAGCCTATGATCAACAAGTATTATGAAGATCCTACTCTGACTGCATACGGCGAAGATGTTCGTGACTGGGGCGGTGCTTATGCTGTTTACCGTGATTTCATGGAGTTCCTGCCTCATTCCAGACTGTTCAACTCTCCTATTTCCGAAGCCGCTATTGTCGGCACCGGCGTTGGCTACTGCATGATGGGCGGCCGTGCTGTCGTTGAGATCATGTATGCTGACTTCCTTGGCCGCTGCGGTGATGAAGTCTTCAACCAGATGTCCAAGTGGCAGGCCATGTCTGCCGGCATCCTGAAGATGCCTCTGATCCTCCGTCTCTCTGTCGGTGCCAAGTATGGTGCTCAGCACTCCCAGGATTGGGTTGCTCTGGTTGCTCATATTCCCGGCCTGAAGGTATTCTTCCCCGCAACTCCTTACGAAGCCAAGGGTATTATGCAGGCTGCATTGAATGGAACGGATCCCTGTGTTATCTTTGAATCTCAGAGAATTTATGACAAGGGCGAAGAATTCCACGAGGGCGGCGTTCCTGCAGAAGAATATGAGTGGCCTGTCGGTGGCGTAAATGTCGTCCGTAAGGGCAAGGACATTACCATTATCACCATCGGTGCTACCCTTTACCGTGCAATTGACGCAGCTAAGGAACTCTCTGAGAAGTATGGCATGGAAGCTGAAATCATCAACCTGCCTTCTCTGGTTCCTCTGGATTATACGCAGCTTGTTGAGTCCATTAAGAAGACCGGCCGCTGTGTTATGGCATCTGATGCTTGCGCCCGCGGTACTTTCCTCAATGATGTTGCTCAGAATCTGACCTCTCTTTGCTTCGATTACCTCGATGCTCCTATCGCTGTTGTCGGCGCAAAGAACTGGATCACTCCTCCTTCCGAGTTTGATGAGTACTTCTTCCCCCAGAAGGATTGGATCATTGACACCATCAATGATAAGATCGTTCCTCTTACCGGTTGCTCCGGCGAAAAGGCTGTCACTGAGGCAAAGTTCCTCTCTGATTCCAAGGCCGGCGTGTAATCTCAAATCTCTTGTCCCGGAGCCGCCAGGCTCCGGGATTTTTTGACTATCATAATAAAGGATTATTATGCGAGAAGGTTACTATATTATTGACTGTCACTGCCATGTTTATCCGGATTCCTTAGCGCAGAAAGCTGCGGAGAATATCAGTGATTTTTATGATGGGATTCCACATACTGTGGGCTCGGTTTCCCGCCTGCTTCAACTGATGGAAGAGCTGGGGATTGACTATTCCATTGTGAACTCAGCAGCTATGACTCCGAAGCAGGTGCATGGAATCAACACATTTATCACGGAAACAGCGGCAAAATATCCGAAAATGCTCGGCGCGATGGGAACTCTGCACCCTCAAATGGATGCCGCAGAATTAGAAACACAGATTCATTTTCTTGTTGACCACGGCGCCTTGGGGATTAAACTGCATCCTGACATGATTGCCACACCGTTGGATGACGAAAATATGCTAAAACTTTATTCTGCCTGCGGAGAAGCCAAGCTTCCTGTTTTACTCCATACGGGGGATAAAAGATACGATTTTTCAAATCCGAACCGCATGAGCCGGGTTCTGGAAAGCTGCAGGAATACGCAGTTTATCGGCGGTCATTTTGCCGGAAGAGATTTTTATTTGGAGGCAAGCCAAAAGCTATCCGCATATCCGAATCTTCATGCTGACTGTTCTTCTTCTTTTTATTGGCTTGAGGAAGCAAAGGCACTGCAATGCATAGAAAACATGGGTATTGACAAAATCCTTTTCGGGACAGATTTTCCGGTTTGTCTCCCAAATTATGATCTGGATTATTTTTTCCGTCTCCCCATTTCATCCGCAGCCAGAAGAAAAATCTTATCCGAAAACGCGATGAATCTGTTCCATCTGGACCAGATTCAATAGGGGATTGAGTTCGTCATCTTGCATAGAAAGTTTTTGCCAGACTTTTTAAGTTTTTTAATTTTTAGCATAGACAAAAATGGGATAATAATATATAATGTGGTAAAAATACTGGTCACCAGTATAAAATTGGAGGAAAAATTATGTCTATTAAAATCGGTATCAATGGTTTTGGCAGAATCGGTCGTTTTGTTTTCCGTGCCGGCATCGATTGCGCTGACATCGAATTCCTGGGCATCAATGATCCCGGTATGACCCCTGATTACATGGCTTATATGCTGAAGTACGATACCATGCATGGTATGTTCAACGGCGAAATCAGCTATGACGAGGAGTCCATCACTGTCAACGGCAAGAAGGTTATGTTCTACAAGGAATTGGAGCCTGCTAACATTCCTTGGGGCAAGCTCGGTGTTGAGTATGTTGTTGAGTCCACCGGTCTCTTCCTCACTCAGGAGAAGGCTCAGGGTCACCTGGATGCCGGTGCAAAGAAAGTCGTTATGTCCGCTCCTTCCAAGGATGGCACGCCCATGTTCGTCTGCGGTGTCAACCTTGATAAGTACACTCCCGACATGAAGTTCGTTTCCAATGCTTCCTGCACCACGAACTGCCTGGCTCCTATTGCCAAGGTTCTGAACGATAACTGGGGCATCACCGACGGTCTGATGACCACTGTTCACTCCACCACTGCTACTCAGAAGACTGTCGACGGTCCCTCTAAGAAGGACTGGAGAGGCGGCCGTGCTGCAGCTGGTAACATTATTCCTTCCTCCACCGGTGCTGCAAAGGCAGTTGGTAAGGTCATTCCCGAACTGAATGGCAAGCTGACCGGTATGTCCATGCGTGTTCCCACCCTGGATGTTTCCGTTGTTGACCTGACTGTTAATCTTGCTAAGCCTGCTAAGTACGAAGAAATCTGTGCTGCCATGAAGGCTGCTTCCGAAGGCGAGCTCAAGGGTGTTCTCGGCTACACCGAGGATGCAGTTGTTTCTTCTGACTTCCTTGGCGATCCCCGTACCTCCATCTTTGATGCCAAGGCCGGTATTGCTCTTACCGATACCTTTGTTAAAGTTGTTTCCTGGTACGACAACGAGATCGGCTACTCCAACAAGGTTCTTGACCTCATCCGTCATATGTACGCTGTTGACCACAAGTAAGAAACACATAAAATGCGGAACCGGAATTCCGGTTCCGCATTTTTTTACAAAAAATTCACTTATCTCTTTACTGCTGCGATATAATGGAAGCAAAGAAGGAAAGGAGCGATGCCTTTATGCCTAAAGCTGCCGTTTTAATTGTGGAAGATGATCGGAATATTGCCGATCTTTTGCGGATTTATTTGGAAAAAGAAGGATACCGTGCTGTATTGGCCTTTGACGGCCAGCAGGGGATTGATTTCTTCCAATCAGAAAAACCGGATTTGATTCTCTTAGACTTAATGCTTCCGATTTTTGACGGTTGGACTGTATGCAGGAAAATCCGTCAATATTCCAATGTTCCTATTATCATGCTGACTGCGAAAAGTGAGACAGAGGATAAGATTACCGGGTTAAAAATGGGAGCCGATGATTATATAACAAAACCCTTTGAAATGAGCGAGGTTCTTGCCAGAATTGAAGCCGTGCTTCGCAGAGGAAAGGGAATCGCTTCCACCAATGATAAGCGCCTGGAATTTGACCGACTGATCATAGACATGAATTCCTATGAATTGATCGTTAATGGCAATAAAATCGATACGCCGCCCAAAGAGATGGAGCTTCTCTATTTTTTGGCTTCCCAACCGAACAAAGTATTTACCAGAAATCAACTGCTGGATGAGGTATGGGGCTTTGATTACTTTGGGGACTCCAGAACCGTTGATGTTCACATAAAGAGATTGCGGGAAAAAGTAAACGGGGTATCTGAAGCCTGGAATCTTGCGACCGTATGGGGTGTCGGATATAAATTTGAGGTTATCAATTTATGAAAACCGTCTTTTCCAGAACATTCTCAACGATTTCCCTGGTTTTATTTATCAGTATTCTGCTATTCGGTATTGCTGCCCGCTTTGAATTTTCCCGTTTATTTTTAAAAGAGAAAGAAGCAAATCTCCAGAAAGAGTGTGAAGCGATCTGCGAAATATCTGCCGATTTTTTTCATGATCCTGCCGAGTATTCGGAAGAATCCTTTCTGGCAGAATTGGAGCTCTCATCCAAATTAACAGCGACGAAGCTTCTTTTGATCAATTCGAACGGAAGGATTCTATACTGTTCCCATCAATCGGATTTTGATAATCCCTCTAAGGTGATTCTTTCAAATGAGGCGTCAGAGTCTTTAAAAAATGATTCACCGCTGAAATCCGATGATTTGAACGGTTTATTTTCAGAGAAGAAGTACTATGTTTCCATGCCGCTGCTTTCTGCCGATGAGCTGAACCTCGGGTATACGGTTATCGTTTACACCGAAACAGAACAAATCGGGATTATGCTCGCCAAAACAACAAATATATTCGTCATAATAGCTTTGATTGTATTTTTGCTGGCGATTCTTGCATCTTCCTATCTTGCAAAAAAGGAAGCAGTTCCACTGAAAGAGCTTTCCTCTGCGGCAGCCCAGTTCGGCAGAGGAAATTTTGCAGTTCGTGCATCCGTCGGAAAGGGGAGCACTGAGGAGGAAAGGGAGCTGACAAGAGCTTTCAATCGGATGGCAGAAAGCATTGAAAATTCCGATCGACAGCGAAAAGAGTTTATTGCGAATGTCAGCCACGAGTTAAAAACACCGATGACCAGCATTGCCGGGTATATGGATGGAATGATTGATGGAACGATTCCTCAGGAGGACCATGAAAAGTATATGCGGCGTGTTTCGGAAGAAGTGCGTCGTCTAAGCCGTTTAGTTCGCAATATGCTGGAGATTTCAAGAATCCAGGACAAGGGAATGCCCGAGGAGAAAAAGCGAAAATTTGACATTTGTGAGTCTATCGGACGCACACTGCTTTCCTTTGAACAGAAGATTCATCAAAAATCTCTGTTTGTTGAAGTACATATGCCGGATATGGGACTCACGGTGAAGGCAGATGAGGATTCCATTACTCAGGTAATATATAATCTGCTGGATAATGCGGTGAAATTCTGTAACGATAAAGGGAATATTTTTATTCAAGCGTCCTCAGACGGTGCCAAGGTTTCCGTGTGTATTTCCAACACGGGCCCGACGATTTCTGAGGAAGAGATTCCGTTTGTATTCGATCGTTTTCATAAAGCTGACAAGTCCCGTTCAATTGATCGGGATGGCGCAGGCCTGGGCTTATATTTGGTAAAGACAATTCTTCTGGCACATGGGGAGGATATTACCGTTACCAGCAGAGATAATGTTACCCGATTTACCTTTACACTGCCTTTCAGCGGATAAATAATAGCCGATATTCTTTTGAATATCGGCTATAAAACTTTATTCTTCAAATAGGGGAGTGAATATAAAACAATTGTGCCTGTGAAAAGTCCCGTTATAATTCCGGAAATGATCAAAAGCGGGAAATAGACCCATAGCTTTCCTGTTGAACTGATGATAACAGCCATGATCATTTGTCCCAGGTTATGGAATATTGCAGAGAAAGCACTTAAAATCGGTATTTGTTTTTCACGAATAAGCGGTTTTAAAATAATAGCCGAAAGGATAGCAAAAGCACCGCCTGCAACGGAATAGGGGAACATGGAAAGCTGACCGCAGAGAACCGAACCCAAAAGCGTTCGGATGAGGACGAGGATGCCGGCATCCAAGGGGCCGTAAATATAGAAAACAATCAGCGTTACAATATTGGATAATCCGAGCTTAACCCCTGGAACCGGAAGAAGCGGCGGGATCAAAGACTCCAGCATGAAGATAATAAGGGACAGGGATGTATATATTGACAAAAATACATATTTGCGGACTTTCATAGTATGGCTCCATATATGAGACAATAGCGATTAATATCCTATCCTTGAATAAACCGTATGAAGGTTGCGGCTTCATCCGGTATGCATTATTATAGGATAATTCCGTATAAAATCAATATGAATTGAAATTTGAGCCCGTATTTGTTAGAATACTAAAAAATCGGTAAGGAGCTTGTTATGAAAATCCTTGTTTGTAATGTTGGAAGCACATCGCTGAAATATAAACTGATGGATTCTGAAGAATCCTATCGAATTGCAGCCCGTGGGGGAGCAGAACGCATCGGAACAGATAAGGCTGTATTCTATTATTATGAAAACGGTGAAAAAGTTTTTGAGGACCTGAATCCTTCTGCATATAAAAATGCGATTGAAAGGATGAACGAAAAAATTCTTCCTTTACAGCTTGACTGTGTCGCTTTTAAAGTGGTCCATGCTCAAGGGATTACAGGTGTACAGGCGTTGTCGGACACTGTTCTGGATGCAATGAAAGCATTTAACGATGTAGCACCGGCACATAATCCTCCGTATTTAGAGGCTATTTCCCTGTTCCGGGATTTATTGCCGGGAATACCCTTGATCGGATCCTTTGAAACCGGATTCCATGCGACGATACCCGAAAAAGCAGCACTTTACAGTATCCCATACGATATTTCACAAAAATATTCTATAAGAAAATATGGATTTCATGGTGCATCTCATGAATATATGGCAAATTTTGCCGAAAAATGTTTAAAAAACGCGAATTCGAAGATTATTTCCTGCCATTTGGGAGGAAGCGGATCTATCTGTGCAATTCAAAATGGGAAAAGTATAGATACATCCTTTGGAATATCCCTTCAATGCGGCATTCCGCAGAATAATCGGGCAGGAGATATCGACCCTTATATTATTTTCCATCTGCTTAATAAGGGCTATTCCGTAGAACAACTGGATAAAATGCTGCAAAAAGAGTCCGGATTACTTGGAATCAGCGGAATATCAAATGATTTGCGTGATTTACAGGATGCCGCAGAAAAGGGGAATCAAAGGGCCCAGCTTGCCATTGATATATATTGCTACAGTATCCGAAAATATATCGGGAGCTACCTTGCAGTATTAAACGGTTGTGATGCAATTGTATTCGGCGGAGGAATCGGTGAAAAAAGTTCTTTAATTCGAAAGATGGTTCTTTCCGATATGGAAAATTTATCCATTGAACTGGATGAGACCAAAAATATAAATGCGAAACCCGGGGATGAGATTTCCAAAGAGGGGAGCAAAACAAGAATTTTTATCGTAGAAACCGACGAAGAAAGAATCGTTGCAGAAAAGGCGGCTGCGTACCTTCTCTCCCACTAACGCAACAAAATAAAGATTTTGTTGCGTTAAGACTATATATATGATAAGATATTGCCGAGGTGATATTTTTGGCATCTATTGATTACCGTGACTGCCCGCAGATACTTCGTGATTTTTTATCCTATCACGAATCCATTAAGGGCCAATCTAAGAATACGATTCAAGAATATTATTTGGATCTCAGAACCTTTTTCCGTTTTCTTTTATTGATGCGAAATGAATTGCCGTACGATACAAATCTGGATTCGATTTCCATCAAGAAAATTGATTTGGATTTCGTTCGTTCTGTGACCACATCCGAAGTTTTTGATTTCCTTTCGTATCTGTCTCATGACCGTGTTGTTAATCCCAATTCCAAGAATCCGGATTACGGTATTTCTGCAAGCTCCCGGGCCAGAAAAATTTCCGCTTTAAAATCATTCTATAAGTATTTGACCGTTCGCACCAAACAATGCACAGAGAATCCTGTAAAGGATCTGGAATATCCCAAGATCAGAAAATCTTTACCGCACTATTTGACATTAGAAGAATCCAAAGCATTGCTTCAAAGTGTTCAAGGTGTAAATGCGGCTCGTGATTTTGCTATCCTCATGATTTTTTTAAATTGCGGAATTCGTCGGTCTGAGCTTGTCGGATTGAACATTTCAGATGTTTATGAGGATCGGATCCGTGTTATCGGTAAAGGCAACAAGGAACGTATCGTTTATATGGGTACCGCTACTAGGAAAGCTATTGATAATTATTTACTTGAACGCAACAAAATCGTTTTATCCGATAATCGCGCTTTATTCGGATCCAGAGATAAAAACCGGATAAGTGTCACAGCTGTTCACCGCCTGGTAAAAAAACATATGCTTTCGGCCGGGTTGGACACGGAATCTCTCTCTGCTCATAAACTGAGACACACTGCAGCAACTCTCATGCTCGCCGGCGGCGTAGATATCAAAACCGTTCAGGAAGTTTTGGGCCATGAAAATCTCAATACAACACAGATTTATACCCATATCGAAAGCGCTGAACTAAAAATTGCATCTGCAGCAAATCCGATTTCTTCATTAAAAATTGACAAGAAATAGCAAAAAAAGTCCCGAATTATCAAAGAAATTCGGGACTTTTTTATTAAAACAAAAGAGCAAAAACTTCATTAATATTTTTTGCCCGGATCAGTTTTAGCGAATCCGGAACAGAAATCCCTTCACTCCCCTGCCGCGGAACTAAACAGGATGTGAATCCAAGCCGAGAAATTTCCAAAAGCCTTTTTTCCAAATCCGTAACGCTCCGAAGTTCACCGGTCATGCCAATTTCTCCAACGGCTGCCATCTGATCGTCCACAGCTTTATCAAAATACCCGGAAGCAATGGAAAGTGCAATCGGAAGATCTGCTGCAGGTTCATCGATCTGCAACCCGCCTATGACATTTAAATAAACGTCGGCTTCAGATAATTTTAATTTAGCGCGTTTTTCCAAGACCGCAATCAATAGTATTGCCCGGTTATAGTCTATGCCATCTACAGCTCTTCGCGGATTTGTTCCTATCGTATGGGTTACCAGGGCCTGAATCTCAGCTAAAATGGGTCTTGACCCCTCCATTGGGCATGCGACACAAGTTCCGGATGCTCCCTTTGGGCGTCCTTGAAGCAACGCTTCAGAGGGGTTGGAGATCTCAACGAGACCTTTGGACATCATTTCAAAGACGCCGATCTCATTTGTTGAACCAAATCTGTTTTTTGCTGTTCGAAGAAGACGATAAGCGCTTGTCTTATCACCCTCAAAGTACATGACGCAGTCAACCATGTGTTCCAATATTTTGGGCCCGGCAATTGCACCGTCTTTATTCACATGACCGACAATAAAAACAGTTGTATTTGTTTTCTTTGAATATTGAAGAAGTGCCATTGTGCAGTCACGAACCTGAGAAACACTTCCGGGAGCAGACTCTGACTTTGATAAATACAGGGTTTGTATAGAGTCAATAATAAGTATTTCAGGGCTCTCAAGTTCGAGGATGGCTAAAATATCATCAAGGCATGTCTCGCATAGAACCATAAGATTTTGGCTGTCTACGCCCAAACGAACAGCTCTCAGTTTAATTTGCTGCTCACTCTCTTCGCCGGAAGCATACAAAACTGACTGGGATTTGCAAATAGACTGGCAAATTTGCAGGAGTAATGTTGATTTTCCGATTCCGGGGGTACCGCCGAGCAGGACTAAGGAGCCCTTTACGGCGCCTCCGCCTAAAACTCGGTCCAGCTCTTTCATGCCGGTTGAAAAACGAATTTCATTACTCCCGACAATATCGGATAGCTTTTTTGCCCGGCCGCGCATTTCCATTGCCGATGAAGAGGAAAGATGACTGACAGATGTTTTTTCTTTTACTTCTTCAATGGAATTCCAGGCACCGCAGGCAGGACATCTCCCCTGCCATTTGGCATATTCATTTCCACATTCTTTACAGAAATATAGTGTTTTCTCTTTCATAGCATTCCCCTAACAAAAAAAACTCCGAACCCTATAAGGCCCGGAGTGTGGTGCGCGAGGCGGGACTCGAACCCGCATGTCCGGAGTGGACACTAGAACCTGAATCTAGCGAGTCTACCAATTCCACCACTCGCGCATAAGCAATTTCAAATTGCCTGCATATAGTAGCATACGAATATCCTTTTGTCAACGATAAAATTAATCGAATCAATAGGATAAATTATGCTGCTTCGGGCTATTCTGATAGGATTGTCATCGGATATGAATCTGCAAAAAGCAAACAAGGATAGCATTCTTTGTTTAAATCATAAAGGCTTTTCGCCCGCTTCATGATGCCGCCTTGCGGATCTACGGAAAGATGGTAAAGACATATCCGATCCGGTTTGGCGGCAGCAAGAAATGCTTTTCCCTTTGGATTGCATAATAACATGTGATTAATGAAGGCAACGGTAATCGGTCTTCCCGAGATCAGATCCAGAAAGGAATCGGAATCGATTACAGAATCTCCCGCTATGAAAACCGTCTTTCCGGATTCTGCGCTGATAAACAGGGAATAATTGTGAGAAATTGTACCGTCAAACGGCAAATGGGAGATTTCTTTTGCTTCAACCGTAAAAGGGCCGAAATGCTTTTGCAGGTCCGCATGGAGCTCCCAAGGACAAAAAATGTCATCCCAATTCAAGTAGGATAGTTCTTTTACCATTTTTCTGTCAAAATGGTCTGAATGATTATGTGTAAATGCCAATGCGCACAGGGAGGAAAATAAATTGCTTCTGCATTTCATATCCAGGAAAAGGGAATCTGCAAGCGGAAGAAATGGTCCCCCACCCCGTTCGATTCCATCAATTAATAGACCGTATCCGTTTTCCTCTAAATAGATTCCGGCATTACATATTGCTGATACTTTCATACTGTGCTCCGATTATAGTTTTATCATGTGAGCGGATGCAGAATTGGCCAGAAGTTTTTTTGTTCCGAAATCATCAAAAGCAATCTCTAGCAGCGTATCCGAACCCATGGGAATAGCGGATAAAACCATGCCTTTCCCAAAGGCATCGTGGCGAACCATATTGCCTGTTTTATACTCTTCTTTCGGTTTTGAGTTAAGGATGGTTCTGGAAGCTGCCTTGGAGAAGGCTCCGGCAGATTTTATGCCTGAGTTTTCTTTCCGGTATGCATGAATTTGTTCGTATGGCAGTTCTGTGTCAAAATCGAAAGTCCAATCGCGGCAGTGACGGAAAGTTTTTCGCAGATCCCTGCGATCCACACATTCAGAGGGTAATTCATTTAAAAACCTGGAAGGCGGATTCATGGAGCTGTGCCCATAAAGAAGCCGGCGCTCTGTATGTGTTGCGGTAAATGATTTCTTCGCTCTGGTTATTGCAACATAGCAAAGCCTGCGCTCTTCTTCAATTTCATCAGGCTCATCCATGCTTCTGCCGTTTGGAAAAAGTCCCTCTTCTGCTCCGATCAGGTAGACATGTTCAAACTCAAGTCCTTTTGCGCTGTGGATCGTCATTAAAACTACAGAATCCTCTTCGCTGTTATACCTCTCCAGATCCGTGTATAAGGAGATTTCTTCCAAAAATCCCTGCAAGCTCGGATCTTCATGGCTATTCAAATAGGAAACGATATTAGACTGCAGCTCTAAAATATTCTCCAGGCGGACAGAGTCTTCAACGGTTTTTCTATCCTCCAGCATGACCTTGTACCCGGTTTTTTCAAGTACAAGCGCATAGAAATCCACCAGATTTTCCGTTGCAAGATATCCTTGCATTTCCTGAATTAAATCCGTGAATTTTTTTAATTTGCCCGCAGATTTTTCCAGTGAAGGATAGTCTTTGGCCCGAACCATGGCTTCATACAGGGAAATACTTTCCGATGATGCAATCCTTTCCGCGTATTCAAGTGTTTTTCCGCCGATTCCCCTTGCCGGCGTATTAATAATACGCTTTAACCGCAAATCGTCATTGGGATTATCAATTACCGTTAAATAAGAGATAATATCCTTTACTTCAGCACGGTCAAAAAAGCGGGTACCTCCGATAATTCGGTACGGAATTGCATTCTCCGTAAAAGAGCGCTCCAAGGTGTTTGACTGCGCATTTGTCCGATATAAAACCGCAAAAGCGGAAAAAGGATTCTCTCGGTGTTTGCTGAGAATGTCTCCGGCAACAAAATCCGCTTCGCCTTTTTCATCCTCAGCCTCATAAACCAGTATTTTTTCGCCCGAATCGTTATTTGTCCAGAGCTTCTTTCCCTTTCTTTGCCGATTATTCGCAATGACAACATTTGCCGCATTCAGAATGTTCTGCGATGAACGATAATTTTGCTCAAGTCGAATAATCTTTGCACCGGGGAAATTATTTTCAAAATCCAAAATATTTCGGATAGTTGCGCCGCGGAATTTATATATACTCTGATCGTCATCACCGACAACGCATATATTCCCATATCCGCCGGCCAACAGTGAAGTGAGCAAATACTGTGCATGGTTTGTATCCTGGTATTCATCAACCAGGACATAGTGAAACTTATGCTGGTAGTATTCGCGAACCTCCGGAAATTCTTGCAGAAGCTGAACCGTAAGGAAAATCAGATCGTCAAAATCAACTGCATTTGCGGAAAACAGTCTGTTTTGGTAAAGACGGTAACATTTTGCAGAGATCTTTTTTCGATAATCATTGGACTCTTCAGCAACAGATTCGTAATCATCCGGCGAGAGCATTTCATCTTTTGCATGAGAAATAAACGAAAGGATACTTTTAGGTGGGAAAACTTTCTCATCTAAGTTACTCTCTTTCAGGATATCTTTCATGAGATGTTCTGAATCAGCGCTGTCATAAATGGTAAAATTCGTCCCATACCCCAATCTGTCAATTTCTTTTCGAAGAATTCTGCAGCAAGCAGAATGGAAAGTCATTGCCCAAACAGATAATCCCTCTGAACCCAATTGTTTTTCCAAACGACTTTTCAGCTCGTTTGCCGCCTTATTGGTGAAAGTAATGGCCAAAATTGAGGATGGATACGGGGTGTTGAGTTTGCATACCAAATCTGCTTCCGGGGAAAAAAGTCTCTTATTTACACAGTCTCTTAAAAGGGAAACGCTTTCTTCAGAAATGTATGGCGGGATACAGTCAGAATCCGATCCAGAACCAAAGCGAAGCAGATTCTCAATCCGGTGAATCAAAACCGTAGTCTTTCCGCTTCCTGCCCCTGCAAGAAGAAGAAGCGGTCCCTCGGTTTTCAGAACGGCCGTCCGCTGCTCAGAATTCAGATTCTGAAAATATAAAGAAATATACTCTTTTCGTAATTGAATAAATAAAGCTTGCAGCGATGAATCCATAATATTCCCTCTCAAAAACGCTTTCTCATATTATACTGTCACCGAGAATATCTGTCAAATTACGAAAAAGGGACTGAAATCTCTTTCAGTCCCCTTCTGATTATATCGGTGCTGAATATTTTTGTCTGAAAAGACGCTTACCGGAATTCCTATCTAAAACAGTTCCTTCATGATAGACAAGTTTTCCTCTGAGGAACACATCTGAAACAGAACCATCTAACTGCCAGCCTTCAAAAGGCGTATATCCTGCAGCGGAATGAAGGGATTCTGCAGTGAGAACAGTTTTCCTATTCGGATCAATCAAAACGATATCGGCGTCACTTCCCGGGGAAATTACGCCCTTTTGCGGGTATAGGCCGTATAATCTTGCAGGATTTTCACATAAAACACGGCACATATCCTTCAGAGAAATCCGACCTTTTTGGACGCCCTCGCTGAAAAGCAAAATGCCTCTGCTTTCAACACCGGGAAGTCCGCCGGGAATATTTCTGAAATCATCCAAACCGACTGCTTTTTGATTTACTGTAAAACTGCAGTGATCCGTGGATACGGTTTGGATCTCTCCGTTTTTAAGAGCAGACCATAGAGCAAATAAATCGCTTTCTTTTCGAAGGGGCGGAGCGCAAACGAATTTTGCTGCCTCAAGCTTTTCTTTACCGTAATTGCTGTCGTTCAATAAAAGGTATTGAGGACAGGTTTCAACATAAACAGTTTGTCCGTTTTTTCTTGCAGATCGAACCGCATTCATGCCCTCTTCCGAGGATAAATGCACAATGATTACCGGAGAATCTGCAAGTTTCGCAAATTTCAGCAACCTGGAAATTGCTTCTGCTTCACAAACAGCAGGTCTGGAAGCCGGATGAGAACTAGGGCCGGTTTCCCCGTTCATAATTTTTTCGGAGATTAGCCTATCAATCGCAGCGCTGTTCTCACAATGAACTCCGGCGATAGCACCGATTTTTTTTAACTCTTTTAACGCTTCTGAAAGAGCTTTGTCCCCAATCATCATTGCCGGATAAGTCATGTAGATTTTAAAAGAACTCACTCCGCTTTCAATCATTTTCGGTAACTCGGAAATAATATCCGGATTCCAGTCATCAATGGTCATATGGAAACCGTAATCACAGGCGCAGCCCCGACTATTTGCTTTTTTATTCCATAATTCCAAACCGTATGTGAGGCTCTCACCTTTGTTAGGACAGGCAAAATCTATGACCGTTGTTGTACCCCCACACAAAGCAGAAAGGGTGCCGGAAGAGAAATCATCCGCTGTCGTTGTATTACAAACATCCAGATCAAAATGCGTATGCGCATCTATAAACCCAGGAAAAGCTATTAGCCCCTCCGCGGAGACCAATTCGTCATAAGCCTGACCTTCACAGTTTCCTACGGCTGTAATTTTCTCTCCGTCTATTAAAATATCTCCCTGCTGCACAGAATTTGGGGATACTATCGTGGCACCTTGTATCAGTTTTTTCATTTTTATCCTCACTAGATAAAAAAAAGTACTTGCAATTCTGAAGTTCATTTGTTATAATGCCCATGCTTTGGGGGTATAGCTCAGTTGGGAGAGCGCTTGACTGGCAGTCAAGAGGTCAGCGGTTCGAACCCGCTTATCTCCACCAGGTCCGAATGTCTGTTCGGACCTTTTTTTTATATCACAATTCAAAATATAAATCAAGAATGACGGAGCACACAAAAAGACTGCAGCAAGAAATATGCTGCAGTCTTTTTTGAATATTGAATTAATAGTTTTCTTTTCTTACTTCAAAATAAGCCTGAGGATGTGCGCATACGGGGCAAACCTGAGGAGCCTCAGTTCCGACAACAATATGGCCGCAGTTTCTGCACTCCCAAACGGTTACACCACTCTTTTTAAACACTTCTGCACTTTCAATATTTTTCAGAAGGGGGCGATATCTTTCTTCATGGGATTTTTCAATTGCAGCGACTCCGCGGAACTGGGCTGCAAGAGCGGTAAAACCTTCCTCTTCTGCATCCTTTGCCATTCTTTCGTACATATCGGTCCATTCAGCATTCTCGCCTTCAGCAGCATGAAGAAGATTCGTAGGTGTATCCCCTAACTCGCCGAGCGCTTTGAACCAGAGTTTTGCATGTTCTTTTTCATTCTCGGCTGTCTGAAGGAACAGAGCAGCGATCTGCTCATAACCGGCCTTTTTTGCTACGGATGCAAAATAGGTGTACTTGTTTCTTGCCTGAGATTCACCGGCAAAGGCCTCTCTCAGATTCTTCTCGGTTTTCGTTCCGGCATACTTATTTGCCATTTTTCTTTCCTCCATTTGATTAATTGTTATTTTTTCAAAATCTGAAGCAGGGTGTTTACAAAGGGGACAAATAAAATCAATTGGCAATTCATCGCCAACATATTCATAGCCACAGATTGTGCACCGCCAAATTGTTTTACCGTCGTTTGTCTTTCCGACTGGCACCGGTTTCGGTTTAATGTTTTCAAAATAATATTCATAAGTTGCTGAAGGATCCGAATTCAATAGATCCATATCCGTAATCTTCCCAATAAAAAGAGTGTGCGAACCTAGATCCATGGAAGCCGTTACATCTACGGAGAAATACGCGTTTGTACCTTCGGTAACGTAAATCAAGCCATTTTGAGAACGTTTATAGCCGGAATAATTTAAAAATTTATCCGCATCTCTTCCGGTGGAAAAACCAAAACGCTGGAACAATTCAAAGTTGGCCCTATGACTGATTACGGAAAGATTAAATTTACCGCTTTGGATAATCATATCATGGGTGTAATTTGTCTTATTCACGCAAATGCTCATCTGATTCGGAGAAGATGCAGCTTGAATCGCAGTATTAATGATACAGCCATTATCCTGTTTCTCATTTTTGGAAGTGAGAACAAATAGGCCATAGCTTAATTTATGAAGTGCTTTTTCGTTCATGGATTGCTCCTTTCTGAGAATGACTCTTAATTTATTATATATTATATTCTTTTTTTGTCAATTATAATCCGCACGTTTTATATAAAAACTCCTGAACTTCATAAAGAAATTCAGGAGTCATTTCATTACAATTAATCTGCCGCATTGCTGCTCTCTTCAACTGGCGACTCTAAAGAGACTCCGGCTTTATCATCAGTAGCAACACCGGTAATGTTGTCCTTCTTCGCACAAAAGGAGCAAAGACGCGTTCTTCCTTCAGCAATAGCCTGATCCACAGTTCCAACGGTAAGAGTCTCAGACTGACTCAGGGACTGGCAGTCATCGTGCGTATGGTATACATGCCCAAAAGGTGCCCAATAAACCTGTTCATCACCCAAAGTTGAAACAGCTGCATCCAACTGCTCTTCCGAAACGGGATTATAATCATAGCTGAAGAGTCCGCCAATCAAAAGAGCGATAACAGCAACCACGGTTGCAATTACCTTGGTCTTCTTATCCAGATTCTTATTTGTGAGCATCAGAATAATAATGGGCACAAAAGCGACCGTGCAAACAATTACACCCATATTGTTCCAAAGCCAGAATTTCAGCTTATTCTTTTCAGAGGCAGGGTCAATATGATTTGCTTTCTTCCAAAGCTGAGAACCGGCAATCACACATCCAAGGTCTAAAACAACAAATGCAATGAGCTGATAAAGGACCGGCATGAAAGCCATGTGAATCTTGCCAAAAAGAACAAGAACAGCAAGAACTTCAAAAGCTATTGCAAAGATCCAAAGGACAATTGCACCGATTCTTTTGGGTTTTGCCTCCCCTATCGGCTTAGCTTCTTTATACTCCTTGCGCTTTTCTTCTAATTCTTCCTTGCTGATTTCCTGTTTGCTTTCATAAGAAATGATTTTTTTCTCTTTCTTTTCTGCCATATGATTACTACTCCTTAAGATAGGATGATTTTATTATAACAAACATTTTTCCGATTGCAATCACCAAAGTGATTTTTTCCTCAGCAGGTAAAAGAGAAAGGATAAAATGAGTTAGCAGCCGTTGGATTCGTTTTTTTAACAGTGGAAAATTCCGAAAAAAAACAACAGCTTCTTAGAAGCCGCATTATTGAAGAAGCACGCTTTCGCGTGCTTCTTCTGGAAAGAAAAACATATTTACTGAATATTGATCGTTTCATCTGTGGGCTTGTCGGGCGGAACTTCTCCGAATCTGTCGTTTGATCTATCAGGTGCTCTCTCTCCGGGCTCACCATTTGGCCTATCAGGTGGCACCTCTCCGGATTCGCCATTTGGTCTGTCAGGAGGCATTTCTCCGGGAACGCCAAATTGCTTGTCCAAAGACGAACTTCCGCCGGAAATCAAAGTGGCATTTTCAGATATATAAGTACCTTTTTCCGAATCAAGCAGTTCATCACTTGGGGATTTCGAGGTTCCCGCGATCACACCGCCATTTATTCTGATATATCCGTTTGAGTCAATCACATCGCCTTCGGCGCCGAGGCTTGCAAATATGGTTAGATGTCCACCGTTTATTGTAAACACAGAAACATTATCCTCATTGACATTTATTCCGTCATCCTGGGCGAAAACATTTACATATCCCCCGTTTATTGTCATATGCAATTCGGAATCCAATCCCTCAAAGGTTTTGCTTATAATATTCAATATTCCGGTACCTTTTGTTTCTGCATTTATCTCCAGAGACTGAAAACTATAAAAAGCACCATCTGTTTTCCAAAGCTTTTTCTGCACGGAGGTGCTGTCTTTTTTGTATTCCGGTTTCAGCAGCCGGAATACATTACAGCCGATAAAATTATTCTCCGTTCCATCAGCTATAATGATATTCACTCCGGCATTGGAAAGATCGGTTATATCCGAATGGCTTTCTCTGCTCTCCCATGTATTATCACATTCATAAACATCATGAAAAACAATTGCCGGGGCGACCGAACATGTTACATCTGCTCCGTTCAAAATGACAACGACTGAAGCATCCTTATTGGCAAAGGTATTCTCTTCATCGCCAAAATCAAAAAAGAGCTGACCGTTAAAAGCACCTTCAATAATGTATTCTCCCGGTTCCGTAATGTGGATAACAGGGTTATTGTATGCTTCTTCCGCAGAATGCATCATTTCACTTGGAAAATCCGACCCCAAAACAGGAAGCGTTCCGAAAATAAAATCTTGAAGACCGTCAGCTGTATATTTTGTTACCCATTCCTGCTCACCATTGTAATTCTCTTTTGTAAATGCGGATTCCAGAATTTCGGGATAATAGATGATGTCATGCGCAATATATGCACAAAGTGTTTCGTCCGGCGCTGTTCCCTCAAACCGTGCTTCCGGAAGAGAAGGGTCAGCACGCCATGAGTAGTCAAATTCTTTAAGCGGATTTCCGTCAATACTTGCGGAATTTCCGTCTAAAAGAAGAATGTGCGCTTCGGGATATTTCTCATTTATGCCAGATTTATTGACTGGAGAAGCAGCATGGCCGCATCCCGTTAACGAAAGCACAATTGCTGCTGAGACAAGAGCAAGAATCATTTTTTTACTTTTCAAGTAGATTTACCTCCTTTTGTAATCTGTATTTATGATATCTCAGTATGCTGAATATAAACTGAAAAGTATGTGAATTTTTTGTGAAAATGAAATAACTTTGGGGCAAAGAAATAAGGCAGTAGATTTATAATAAAAAACTACTGCCTTATTTGGAAAGAAACCAAATATTGATAGAATTCCCCCTATAGCAGAATGTTTATGTAAAGTGATGTTGTGCCTATGGCACAGAAATGTTATGGCTTACGCCATAGTGATGTTTTACGGCTTCGCCGCAAAGTGATTTGATGTGTTCTACCCACGCCCGCAGGCACCTCACTCGCCATAGGCGAACATCACGCACAAAGTGCACATCACGTTCTGCTTGCGGAACACATCGTTCAAAAAGTCCCTTTTGTCATACGACAAAAGAGACTTTTTTGTTGGCGGAGACGGTGGGATTCGAACCCACGGAACCTTGCGGTTCAACTGATTTCGAGTCAGTCCCGTTATGACCACTTCGATACGTCTCCAAATATCCGCAAACCTGTGTGAAACGAGAAATTGATCACACTATAAAAAAGGAGCCAGGCCCAAAGGCAAGGCTCCT
>JAZUFG010000016.1:0-5408 GCA_045640565.1 Oscillospiraceae bacterium
CCTATTGTTGACGCAATGTCTCGTAAAGGCAACTGCTATGATAATTCCGTAATGGAGAACTTTTTTGGTCTTCTCAAGCAAGAAATATACTATGGAAGGACCTATCATAGTTTTGAGGCCTTAAACCGTGAAATAATAAAGTTTATTAAGTATTACAACGAAGAAAGAATTAAATGGCGTTTAGGATGGATGAGTCCTGTTGAATATAGACTCTCTAATCCTTAAAATAACTGATGGGGAAGTGCATCATAACACTTCCCTATCAAGTACAAGTTTTTGGGGTCACCTCATCATCAAATTTTTTTTTGCTAAATCTCCTAATTCATTTTATCTATATTGATGCATGAATGTGAGCAGAAACATCCGAATATTGGTGATTAATCTATTAATCTGATATATCATATATTTATTATATTCCATTTATTTTTAATAAAAAAGACCCTCGATGTTATATTAATTAACATCAAGAGCCTATTTCATTATTCCATATAAGCCAAGATAGTCTTTTATAATCAATCGGTATAAAACCTGTTTCAAATCGCTTAAAGCACTGTATTTATGGGCTTTGTAGACTTAGTGTTATATATTGCCCCAGCAACCAATTCAAACTTTAATCATGTCATTCTCTACTCCCCACCAAAAATACTGGGTGCCCAGTATTTGGAATACATATAAGGTTCCTGCGGGAGTGTTCGTTTTATTTCTCAATAATAGTGATACTTTCTATGTTCCTTTACGGTGAAAAGGATCACCACAATCAGCGAACACAGTTCCGCGGGGACGACTGCCCACCAGATGCCGTCCACACCAAGGAGCTCCGGCAGTAGTAGTATGAAAACGATCTGAAAGATCAGTGTACGCAGCGTTGACAGAATACCGGAGATCAGCCCGTTATTCAGTGCGGTAAAGAGCGTGGAAGCAAACACGTTGAAGCCGATAAACAGGAACGCCAGCGTAAAAATCTGCAGACCGTGCTCACCCAGCGGAATCAGTTCCGGCTCAGCGCTCAAATAGCATCTGGCAAAGACTCCGGCGCTGGTATAGCACAGAAGTCCAAGCAAAGCGGAAAAGACTGCTACAATCCGAAAGCTAAGCCAAAAGAGATTTTTCAGTTCCTTGTCATTCCTTGCGCCGTAGTGATAACCAATCACCGGAGTCACACCCATACCATAGCCGGTAAATACGCAGGTGAAAACGGCTGTTACCGTCGTGACCACGCCATAGGCCGCCACGCCACCTTCGCCGATAAAGCGCATTAGCTGGAAATTATAAAGGATGGCTATGACGGAAACGCTGATGGTGGAAAGCAGCTCCGATGCACCGTTTACGCAGGCATTGAACAGAGGCTTATATTCCATCCGAGTGGCAACCAGACGCAGCTTGCTGCCGTTCTCCCGCAAAAAGTACACGGTGGGAATTACTCCGGCACAGATCATTGAAATTACCGTTGCAACCGATGCTCCGATTAGACCCCAATGGAAAACCACAATGAACAGCGCATCCAGCACGATATTCATAAGGCTTGTTCCCAAGCCGATTACCATGCCCAGCTCAGCCTTTTCGGCGGTGGAAAACAGATACTGATAGGCCCCCTGCAAAATCGCACCCGGCAAAGCGAAGGAAAGGATTCCTCCATATTGCAAACAGTATTCCAGGAGCTGCCCTTCCGCACCCATGAGAACAGAAACCTTGCGGACTGTGACTGCAGAAAGAATCATAAAGGCAGTACCCAGAATCAGTCCGCAGATAATTATCATGGAAAATTCCCGGTTCGCCTGATCTTTCTTTCTTTCGCCCAGCGTCTTGCCAATCATGGCGCTGCCGCCCGAGCCCAGCATATACCCAACTGACATCAGCAGGAAAAGATAGTTGCCAATCAGATTCTGTGCCGCAAAAGCGCTGCTTCCAACAAAATTAGAGGTGAACAAACCGTCCGCAATCAGGTAAGTGGACATTACTATCATTACCAGAATGGTCGGCGATGTAAAGCGCATCAGCCTCCCTGTGGAAAAATGATCCGAAAGTTGAATTTTACTCATCATTTTCTGTACGCTCCAATAACTCACCCATTGTAATGTTTTCATCGGCATTGACAAACAGCTTGTCCAACTTGCGGGCAAGCCGGGTCATGTGCTCTGCGCAGTAGGCAGTCTTATCATACGCCAGAACCAACTGGTACATTCCGCCCATTGTGTAGAGTTGGGTGAGCGTCTTGTAGGGTAATACACCGTTGGGGCTGAGGATTTCGGTGCCGATTGCCATAGTGCCATCAATTTCAAAATTGTCGGTGCCCTCTGGTTGGAAGATCACGAGGTTTTCCGTTGTTGCAGCATAGCGTTCCTTCATCACATCCTCTGCCGTATTGGCAAAGATCAGGGAATGAAGGATCTGCTCCTGAAGTCCGCGTAGGTAATCAACCAGCTGCATTTCCTCTGTCCAGTGGCAATACACAGGGATGTGGCTGATCAGTAGGCCGACCGTCGTTGTCAGTCGGGTATCGTTTCGGCTGTTGAATGTGAAAATCTGCACGGCATCATGCAGCTTTTCCTCGCTGGAGGTAAGCAGGCCAAACAGTCCGTAGAACAGGACGCTAGGACTGACACCGGCGCTGTTGCAGAACGCATCCAGTTCTTTTCCGGGCTTGGAAATAGGCCGCATAAGCATCATATTGCCATTGGGATCAGGCTTGCTGGGGGTCAGGGAGCGCATTTTGGGCAACTGCGGAATGAGAGCGTTAAAGAAGTCACGGCAGTTGGCATACTCCTCCTCCCTGGCGGCCAGCTGTTCTTCTGCAAGGTGGCATACGTTCATTGCCTCACCCTTAAGTGCCCGACCTTCATAGGCAGCTGCAATCTCATGGATCAGGATTTCCAGAGATTCGCCATCAATCAGGATATGGTGCATATCCAGAACAAGGAAGCGGCGGGTGGGAGTGAGATAAATTCGTGCCGTCAAGGCAGGTGTGGTTTGGGTCAGGTCAAAATGATGGATGTGTTTGGTCTGGATCGCATCAAATGCCTCGTCACCGATTTCCAGAACTTCCGGAATCAGATGAACATCCGTTGCTGCGGGAATCTGCCAGAGCTGGCCGTCCTCAAAAACGAAGTGTGCCAGGAGCGCTCTATGGGCATCAACTGCCTTCGTGACGGCATCGCCCAGCCGCGCAATGTCAATGGCAGGGGCAAACTGATAGGTAAAGCAGACATTGAACACGGAGTCATCCGGCATTTGCCGATTAATTCGATAGTAAAGGGCCTGCAATTTGGTCACAGGATACTTGTCCTTCTCAGCAAACACAACCTTCTTCGGTGCAATGGCGATAAATGCTTCCAGCTTTACGGCTGTGGGATTTTCATAAATGTCCGCGATTTTGAAGTTACAGTCGAAGGTATCGGCAAGCTCGGCAATCAGCACCATCGCATCCAGAGAGGAAACGCCCAGCTCCAGAATATTGGCTGTGATGCTCTGGGGCATGCTATCGATCACGCCGGAAAAGATTTCCAGAATCTTCTTTTGGGTGTCGTTCATTGGCGGGACGATTTCTTCTGCCTGGATTTCGGGGCGTGGCAACGCCTTTCGGTCGATCTTCTGGTTTGCGTTCATGGGCATGGTGTCTAGCTGTATGAAGATATCAGGCACCATATAGTGTGCCAGAGATTGCTTTGCATATTCCTTGATTGTCGCAGGATCAATGGGATTTGATGCCGTATAGTACGCGACGAGGAAACGGTTATCCACCGCAACTGCCGCGCAGGTCTGTACGGATGGATACTTGCTGACAACTTCTTCTATCTCGCCAAGCTCGATGCGCAGACCGCGCAGCTTTACCTGGAAATCCTTGCGTCCGACAAACTCGATCTCGTCGTTGGCATCCAGACGCACCAGGTCGCCCGTGCGGTAGGCGCGCATGCCATTGTATTCCACAAACACTTCTGCCGTCTTTTCCGGTAGATTCCGATATCCGCGTCCCACGCCCTTGCCACAGATGAGCAGTTCGCCTTCTTCACCGTGGGGTACTTCTTTCAGCTCTTCATCCACAACATAGGCGTAAACATTGCCATTCGGCTTGCCGATGGTGATATGCTCCGGAGAAGTGAGTTCCTTCACCGTGCAGCTAATAGTTGTTTCTGTGGGGCCATAGCCATTGAGAATGAGGACATCCGGGTTGATGTCGCGCAGTTTTGTATACAGCGCACCAGGGAATGCTTCTGCACCGATGTCGATAACTTTCAGCTGTGCGAGTGCTTCATGCATATCCGGAATACTTGCCAGTGTGTTTATGTATGTAGGCGTGGCGCATACAGCATCCACCTTGTTCGTCAGGATGAATTGCTTCATCTTTTCCGGGCTGAGGATTTCCGCCTCGGTTACCATTGCCAGTGTCATGCCGGAGGTCAGCGCAATAAAGGCTTCCATAATGGAAACATCGAAGGTCAGGGGTGCCATAGCCAGCATCACTTGGCCACGCTCTACAATGCGCATGGTTTCGGTGTTTTTTGGATTGTGCTGCAAAAAGTTAGTCAGGTTGCCATGCTCCAGCATAACGCCCTTGGGTTTGCCGGTGGAACCAGAGGTATAGATTGTATAGGCCAGCTGATACTCGTCCGGCTCGATTCCTGGGTTTTCGGCGTTGGGATTGGTAACCAACTGCTCCAGCAACAGGGGCGTCATGTTCAGCCTCTTAAACAACGCGGTGCGCTCCTTGGCGACTGCTTTGGTGGTGATGACATAGCGGGAGCCGGAATCGGTAAACATGAAATCCACGCGGTCATCGGGATACTCCGTATTGGCAAAGATTAAAGCACCGCCAGCTTTAAGAATGCCCAGCTCAGCAATATACGCGCCGAGAGTACGGGGCATAAAAACCATCACGCTTTCTTCCCGCTGCAACTGCAGGAAGAGGAGGGAATTGGCAACCTTATTGGCCAGCTCGTTGAGCATTTCGTAGCTGAGTCCGATTCGAGAGGAGACCACCGCATCCCGATCCGAATGCAGTGCGGCCTGTTCTTCAAACATCTTGATGACAGAACGGTATTCAAAATCAAAAGTTGTGTCGTTCATGTTGTTTCTCCTTTTCATAACAACCCGGTAAGCAGAATGCTCACACGATGGTCAAAATGTCGGAAAATCCCGTGAGTTCAAAGATTTCCATTATTTCAGCGCTTACATTTGCAATCGTCAGCTGTCCCTTTTTGCTCATGGCCTTCTGCGCAGAAAGCAGCACACGAAGTCCGGCGGAGGACATGTATTCCAGCTTGGCAAAATCCAGCTTCAGCCCTGTAGCATTTGCAAGGACTCTGTTCAGCTCTGCTTCCAGAGCAGGCGCCGTAGTCGTATCCAACCGGCCCTCAAGGGTAAAGGTAATTTCCGTTCCATTTGTTTGCTTGTTAATGTTCATAATGTGATCC
>JAZUFG010000017.1:0-2374 GCA_045640565.1 Oscillospiraceae bacterium
AGAATACCCTCTTTCTTTCCCGTCTCCTCCATCATATCGTAGACAGAAGCGATAATCTCGGACATGGTATATTCCGAAACACTGTACTCTTTGCCGCCGTAGGTCTTTGTGGCGATGAAGGGAAGACCCAAGGCAGACTGGCGGGTGTGGTGCGTCATGGAATAGGAAACAAGACCTTTGTCCAGTTCCTGGGCCACCTGCTCCATAACGGCGGTCTTGCCGATTCCCGGAGGCCCGATTAAAAAAATAGGGCGCTGCTTTTCCAAAGGAATGCAATATTCGCCGAACTCGTTTTGGGTGAAATACGCCTTCATGGCGTTCTTGATTTCTTCTTTTGCTTCCTTGATATTCATGTGGCCGCCTCCTTTTGCTTCTCTGCCGTCCGGTTATTGCTGAAAACGCCGGGGCCTATGTCTTTCACACATTCCGGGATGACCGTATTCCCGCCGTGACTGAAATCCTCATTCAAAACGCAATTTATGATAACAAAATCGCCGCTATTCACCATTTTCCCTCCTCTATTTCCTCTTTCTGCAGCACCAACTTGATCGCCCAGGGGGGAATATCCGAATTGAAATCATCTTCCTTGATGAATACAAAGGCGCTGTCATACTCCGGTTTTTTACTTGGGAATGTTCCCCAACCGTCCGTGAAATAGATGAGTCCCTTCAGGTTTGTGAACTCTTTCTTTTGAATCAATTCATCCACATAGCTGAAAACCGGGCGAAAATCCGTTCCGCCGAGGCCGCGGATCTTCATGGTTTTCAGATAGCTTTCAAATTCTTCCTGATCGGTGATTTTGACATCTTCCTGAATGTCGGCGTCGCACTGGATAATATGCAAATTGATTTTGGAAAAAAAGCTCTCCGTGGATTTCAGAATATTATAGGTTTTTTGGACAAATTTTTGGACCAAATCCCCGGAGGTGGAGCCGGAAGTATCAATGGCGATGACGAATTCTTTGATCCGCTTCACATCTTTGTACTCCAAAGGTTCAATCAGAGGAACTTTACCGTAAAGCTTCAGGCCGTAGGTGTAGAAGATATAGTCAAACTCATCGTCATTTACCGTCATTGCCTCATGCATAACGGCAAACTTCTTCAAAAAAGCGCCATAGTCGTATTTTTCCCGGTTAACCTCTTTCAGATTTTGAATCAGGCCTCCCGCGTCGGAGCCCTGAAATTTGGAGAAGGTCTCCAAATCCATCTGCATCTGTTCGGAAAGGTTCTTCCAATCCTCCTCCATGGCGGACCCGGAAATGGAAAGCGAAAGCGTCTCCTCGCCTGATGCGCCCTCCGTTCCGGCGGATGCACTCCCGCTTTTTTTGCCCTGCTGTCCGGACCCGTTTTCTTCCTTTCCGGGCGTGCCGTAGGCAGACGCCTTTTCTTCTTCCGTCATATACCAGGGATCATGCGCGTCGCATTGAAAGATTCCCCGCAGCTCCGCCAGCTTTTGTTCCGAAAGCTTTTTATCCAGGAAATACCGGTAAAGCCTTTCTGCCGTCATCTTCACTCCGGCGCCTGTCAGATTCGCAAACTCCTGCTCCTGGAGGACTTCCCGTACTATCTTTGCGGACTGAACTCCCAAAGCATGAATGGAGCTCTCCACCGCAATATCACAGGCAAGGTCCCAGCAAGGCCGATCCACCAAAGAATGAATAAACATGTGGCGGAAAATGCAATGCATGACCGCATGGAGATAATCATGAACGCTTACCTCCCGGGCTTCTTTATAGCGCTTCAGAAGGTGGCTCGGGTCATAGTAGAGATATTTGCCGTCGGTTGCAAAGGAAATTCCTTCCGTTTGGAAAAGCTGAATACGGCTGAGAGCAGAATCCAGAAAGCGAAGGTTGACCAGGAGCGTATTCCGCGAAATGCGCAGAATTTCCAAGGCGATTTCCTCCCGCCTCTCCTGCAGTTCCTCCTCCGTCATGTTCCTCACCTCCCGAAGACCGAAATTCGTTATATTCTTCCGAACAGACCTGTTTTTCCCTTCTTTTTTACCATATTCTCGCGAATATTACAAGGGCGGATTTATAATGGCAGAGTGCTGAATTCAAAAAGGGAAGTCCGAGTGAAAGCAGAGCTCTGCCCGACAAAAAAACGAAGAGCTCTTCCGTGTTCACAGCTCCTCCTTCCGCAGGAAATTGCAGAGCAAACCGTAAATGAAAAAGGTGATCATGACTTTCCCCTCCCTTTGAGAAGATTTATCTTACGCTTGTATTCTACTCAAAAGCTGTCCCCTTTAGCGGACTCTATAAGAGATTTTGAAAAAATTCGGATTGACAGGGCAAGACGGGAAGTTATAATGAAAAGAGAAAAACTTTCGGAGGTGCGGGATGTCAGGATTCGGCGGTCAAAAAGAGAGGCTCCTC
>JAZUFG010000018.1:0-1826 GCA_045640565.1 Oscillospiraceae bacterium
CTGCATAATCAGGTTATTTTCCCCTGAGGGTCAGAAGATAATCATCGATTCCCTTTGTCTCGGGCGACCAATAATGGTGGATTTCACCCGCTGCATTGCTGTGATCGATTCCGCGCGCTTCCAGCGCTATAGCCAGATTCCGGATTTCCGTAAACGGATTGCTGTCCTTAGGCACAGTTACTGCGTTTCCCGCAGCCAATTTCCGGAGCTCATTTCTCTTTTTCTCCGCATAATATGTATCCCAGTTTAACTCCGGCATTCTGATTCCGCATTCTGCCGCCAGTTTCCGCAGGGCATCTTCTGCTCTCCGGACATTGGCATTGCAAAGTTTATCCATGTCCAATGCACTGTAGACACGGGAGACACCGGCTTCCCGCAGCTGCCGGAATATATTCCTGAGCCCTGAGGTGGAATTGACTCCTTGTAAAGCAATTAAGGCAAAATTTCCATAATCCAGCAGAGACCGGGCAACATCCGCCTTTAACGGTCCCTCTGTCAAAAGGACTTTACAGTTCTCCGACCAAACAGGACTGTTTCCAATGGGAAAATGGATTCCGGAGATTCCGGTGGTCACTCCGCCCGGCAATCCTTTGGAAGACAGCGTCATATAGCGGAGGGATCCCGAATCCTTTCTAAACTGGATCCCCACAATCTGCCCCAATGGATTTCTTGTGGGAATTATCATCCCGTAATCCACCCGAAGGCAGGGTCTCCCTTCAAAAAGGAAGAAACCGGGGACCCGTTCAAGACTGCATCCGTAATTATGGGAAAGATCATCCGCAATAGCAAGACCGGCCAGAATCTGCCGGTCTGAGCAGTTTTTCAGCAGCGGATAACTATTTTTTGCCTCCAACTGCTCAGTTCCAGCTTTCTTCAGCCAGGAAAGATTCCTGTCTATAGAGGCATAACCGTTCCTGGATATTGCCTCCTCCGAAAGCCCGCGCCGGATTAGGTTCTCCCTATGCTTTTCTGATAAAGAAAGATACGGAAGAGAAATCAGCGCCGAGTAGGTCCTGTCGAGATCGGCATCATCTGCTTTCTGGATTTCGGGGTCAGAATGCAGCGTATGCGGATGAATCCTTCCCGGATTCTCACGATGCAATGCTTCACAGAGTTTTTCATATAATTCTGCGGAATTTCCTCCTTTTCCGGGAATGCAGGGAGTGCCGAAGGCCGCCCTGCCGTATAAATCCAGAGTCCCGAGTCCCCGGGCCTCAGGCGGTGTGCAGACAAAGCATCTGTAGACATTTTTTCTGGTGTTGATATTCATTTTGTACTTTCTGCTTCCGCAAAAGGGACATTTGACATTGTAGGATTCCCGCCCTGCGCTTCGGGGTTCCCGCTCCAGTCCCAGTAAATCAACGACTTCATCAATTGGTATAGAAAACGACATCCGGCTCTCCCCTCCTTTTCTGATATTGCCGGGAGTTTGCCTCCCGGCTGGCCGCCTATCTTCCGGACCCTTCTATTCTGTGATCTGCCACAAGGCAGACTGCATGATAGAATTCCGGGTAGTTTCTCTTTACACTGTCACTGTTTCTGTAATAGTCCAGGCTTCCCATACTGATGTTGCGAACCTCCCGGAGGGTCTTTCCTTTCATTGTCCCCATAGGACATACATAGGAAAAGGCATCCTGAAGAGTCGTGGGCTGCATATTGAGATCCATCTGTCCGGGAAGCTGGGAACAAACCGGCTGAATGGGCTCCTGATATTCGGGCATGGTCACAGGATTGAACTGTGTGGGAGCAGGTGTGGTAAATTTTTCACCCAAAGAAGCGTATTTGTTTCGCCCCTCCTCCCAATAGACATCCGCAGCAAGACCTAT
>JAZUFG010000019.1:0-20108 GCA_045640565.1 Oscillospiraceae bacterium
TACAGTTCCCGGACTATACAGGAAATGGGGGTATTTTTTAATGGCAGAAACAGTAACATAAGGGTCGGTCTCCTGTCTTTTCCCGTTCTCCCTTTGCAGCGAAAAATCTTTCCTTTTTTGCTCTATGTAACTTTTTGCAAACATAGCGGGCCCTGATTCCTCAGAGCCCGCTTTTTTGTGTCAATTGGGGACATTCCCCACTGACATTGCCGAACCCTATTCATTTGATCGTTAAAAATGAAAATGGGACGATGTGGGCATCGTCCCCTACGGTTAAATTGCGGTGTCAATCGGGAAAACGGGACGATGTGGGCATCGTCCCCTACTCTTCCGGCTCCTCCCGGACCAGGCGTGCGCTGAGGACCGGGTCTGTGACGGCAGTCCGCAGGAGCATGGGAAGAAGCGGGTAGATGCAGAAGCAGAGAAAGAGACTGTAAGGGAGCAAAAGAAAGATGGGGGCAAAAGAAAGCACGGTGATCAGCAGTAAAAGAAGATCTTTCTTGGCCTCAATCATGGTGAGCAGGAAAGCGTTTCGAAGGGCTGTCTTGGGAGGCAGCTTCAGAAGCGCTAACTGGGGATAGAACCAGGAAAAAACAGAGAGGGTGAGGACCAGAGTCAGGCAGAGGCCGACCCAGGAACCGTTGCTGCTTACCAGAGACCCCAGCCACCAGCCCAGGCCGGGAATCAGGGTCAGAAGGAAGGAAAGACCGAGCCTGGGGAAAAAATCAGCCTTGAATTCCCGGATAAAGGTGGGAAAGACATCCCCGTAGCCCTTGCGGTAGTATTGCTGGATCACCGCGTGAAAGCCGCAGAGGGAGGCAGGGATCGTTACGATGGGCAGACAAAAGAGAAAGCAGAGGAGGTTTGCCCCTAAAAGGGTAAAGAAGTGGGTGCTGATGACATAACGGAGGCCATGGCCTGCTGTTTCTTCAATGGGTGCAGATTTTTTTCTCATCTTTGCCTCCTCTTTCACTGCAGATTCTCCGGAATGGCCTCCCGGGAGTAACGGGCGGGAGGAATACCGACGGAATCCTTAAAACATTTGGAAAAGTACTGAATGGATGAATAGCCCAGGGTTTCGCTGACCTGAATGATGGGAGTCCCGTTTTTCAGCAGGACCTTGGCTTCCTGGATTCGCCGGTCGCTGATATAGCTGTTGATGCTGATGCCCATCAGGGTCTTGAATTGGTTCGTGATGTGGGAGCGGCTGTAATGGAGGGCTTTGGCGATTCCGTCCAGGGTGATCTTCTCCCCCAGATGGTCCGAAATGTATTGGCAGACATCCCGGGTGATCCGGCTCTCCAGGGCCCGGTTCAGAGCGGCAGAGTCCCATTCCCGTTGGGATTCGCCGGTCACGGTCCGAAGAAGGCTGATAAGCAGGCCCTCCGTGCATCCGGTGATCAGCTGCTCGCAGCCGAGGGGAGCATTGCTGCTCCGGTGAAAATTCGCGAGGAGAAGCTGGCCGTTCTGCAGGTCAAAGGCGCTGCGGAGCTCCTGCACGATGATGAGAGCCTGGTCCCGCTGGTTTTTGCTGATATGGATGACGCGGTTCTGCAGGAGCTTCAGATACTCGCTGGAACAGACAAAGGAAAGGACAAAAAGGGAGGCCTTGGAGGCTCCGACCTTTAAGCAGTGGGGCTGCCTCGGCGGGTGCAGAATAAAGGAGTTTTTCTGCAGGGTGTTCTGCAGGTCTCCCTGGATGGTTTTCACGGAGCCCTCCAGACAGATCACAAATTCCCAGGCATCGTGCCGATGAGGCGGCGTTTCATAGTTGCAGGTGTCCAGGAGGTAATCGGCAGATGTGAGTTTCCGGATTTCCAGAACCTGCTCCAACTGAAATTTGTGAAAATGAATTTCCGACATGAGCAATAATCTCCTGACCGAAAGGAATAAGAGGCCCTTTTGCTTTCATAATTTATCGCTGATATTATAATGTTTTTAGCCGATTTTGTAAAGACGAAAAGAAGAAAAAAGGATAATATATGCTTGGAGGATAAGACAGAGGTGAACTCTGCTTTCTTCCGAATTTCCGAATCGATTGTCTGCCAAAGCAGTTCAAGCGAAAATTTTTAATGGAGGAAAAGAAAATGAAGAAACTGATTGCCCTTCTGCTGGTTCTCGTTATGGTAATCGGCCTCGTCGCCTGCGGCGCAGAAAAAGCTGCTCCGAAGGATGAAGAAATTACCCTTCAGTGGGTCGGCGCCGGCTGGTCTCAGAATGACAAGGCCAACAAGATCATCGCAAAGTGGAATGCAATCCATCCCAACATCAAGATTGAGTACATTGAGCCCGGCACTTCCGCCGACGACGCTTACAAGGCCAACCTTGACACCATGATCGCAGGCGGCACCACCGTTGATGTCACTTACCTGACCTACGGCGATGTCTATCAGCGCGTCATGAACGGCAGCGCCCTGGCTCTTGATGACTACATCAAGGCAGCCGGCGACGACTACACCAAGATGTACGGCGCTCTGGCAGCCAACATGCTGGAGTACAACGGCGGCATCTACGGTATTCCTTACGCAGGCAACACCTTCAAGGTGTTCTACAATAAGGACATCACCGACGCAGCCGGCATCACCATCCCCGCTTCCATGAGCACCGAAGACCTCACCGGTATCATCCGTCAGCTCAAAGAAGTCGAAGGCCTGGACTACGCTTGCGTATTCCCCTATGGCTGGCAGGACATCATCTACATCCCCGCTACCATTTCCGGCTGGAACATGGCTAAGAAGGATGCAGACGGCAATGTCGTTCCCAACTTCGACGATGAGACCTTCAAGGCTACCATGCAGTGGGCTTATGACCTGGCCGCTGTTGAGGGTGCTACCCCTGACTACAACACCATGGTTTCCGAGTCCATCAACCGCCGTCAGTACCTGATTGAGCAGAAGACCGCTCTGATCCTCGACGGCCCCTACACCCTGGTTTGGATGCAGAACTACATGTACAACGATCCCGCTATCGGCGATCTGCCCTTCACTCTGGGCGTAGCTGATGTTCCTTACGCCACTGCAGACGGCAAGGACATCTCCTTCAACACCGTCGCCGGCGCTTTCTATGTGCCCAAGACCTCTGCTCATCCTCAGGAAGCTTACGAGTTCGCTAAGTTCATCTGCAACGAGTGCCCCGAAGAGGCTGCCAACTACATGCCCATCTACAAGGATGCCGACATGGAAGCTGCAACCAAGTCCTTCACCGAGTACACCGATGCAGCCGGCAACCAGCACACCAATGTCTATCCTCTGGAGACCGCTAAGGCTGCTGTTGCTACTCCCAACGAGACCCATATCGGCAAGTTCGGCTATGATGCTACTCTTGCTGCTTACAACTCCGCTCTCTACACCCTCTTCGAAGAGCAGTATGCTCTCTTCATGTCCGGTGAGATGGGTCTGCAGGAATGGGTTGACATGATGCAGGATCTCGGCGCTGCTGAAATCGCCAAGGTCAACTAAGCATCCGGTGAGAACCTGACAAGTAATCTGTTTGGCTGCCCGGTGCCCGGCATCGGGCAGCCTTTTCCTTGTTTTTCCGGCGGAGCGAAGGAGCATTCCCCCGCTGCGCCGAGAAAACAAAGCGATTATTACGAAGGGAGCGTATTATGAATAAGAAGCAGAATAGCGCCGTGTGCGAGCCGAAGGCCCGGCACCTCCGGAGCCGTAAGGGGGCAGACAACCTCAGCGGTTATTTGCTGATTATGCCCAACCTTGTGGGCTTCCTGGTCTTTACCCTCTTCGGAATTATCTTCTCTTTGGGCATGTCCTTCACGGACTGGAATCTGATGCGGGGCTATGAAGAAGCGAATTTCGTGGGCCTGGGGAATTTCAAGGATATGATCGGGGATGTCTATCTCTCGGCTTGCCTGGTCAACAACCTGAAGCTCCTTCTGGTGGTTCCTGTGACCCTCTTCCTGGCGGCGGTCCTGGCCAACCTCATGAACCGGGCCATTTACGGAAAAGCCGGCGCCCGTGCTCTCTATTTCCTCCCCTATGTTACGAATATCGTTGCGGTGGCAACGGTTTGGCGGGCTCTCTTCCATCAGTCAAAGGGCCCCATCAATGTGCTTCTCATGATGGCCGGTGTGGCGGAAGAGAATCTGCCCGGCTGGCTGGGCAGCTCCAAGTGGGCTCTGCCCGCGGTGGCCATCGTTCTTCTCTGGAAGGATATCGGCTATGATATTCTGATGTACAGCGGCGCCCTGCAGAGCATTCCCGTGGAGCTCTATGAAGCCGCGGATATGGACGGCGCAGGTCCCGTTCGGAAATTCTTCAGCATCACCTGGCCTCAGCTTCGGCCCACCACCTTCCTGCTGACGATCTTGGGCGTTATTTCCAGCCTGCAGATGTGGGGCTTTGTGCAGATCATCACCAAGGGCGGCCCCGGTACGGCCACCTACACCCTGGGCCTCTATATCTACCGTTCTGCCTTCCAGACCTACCGGACCGGTTATGCCTGTGCCCTGGCTTGGCTCCTCTGCGCCATCGTCATGATCTTTACGGTGATTCGTTGGCGTACCGAGAGCAAGTTCGACGCGGAATAAGGAGGGAGCAAGATGAAAAAGAAAATGTCTCAGGAAAAAGCCACCAAGCTCCTTGTGAAGATCCTCGTTTCCCTGTTGGTTTGGATTTTGGGCATTGCCATGCTGGTTCCCTTCATTTGGATGCTTTCCACCTCCTTCAAGGGCATGAACGATGTCTTCTCCTTCCCCATTGAGTGGCTCCCCAAGAATCCCACTCTGAAGGGCTATATCGCCCTCTTTACCGGCAATGTTTCCTTCTTTACCTATTTCTTCAACTCTATCAAGGTCTCCGTTATCGCTGTGGCCGGAACCTTCTTCTCCTGCACCATGGCGGGCTATGCCTACGCAAAGGTCAAATTCGTGGGCAGAGACAAGATCTTCCTCATGAAGCTGATCACCACCATGCTGCCCGGCATGGTCACCATGCTTCCCACCTATATCATCTATTCCAAGCTGGGCCTTTTGAACACCCACGCTTCCCTTTGGATGGGCTATTTCTTCGGCGGAACCTTTGGCGTCTTCCTGATGCGTCAGGCTTTCCAGTCCATTCCGGATTCTCTGATCGAATCTGCTCACCTGGACGGCGCAGGCCATTTCCGGATTTACTGGTCCATTGCCATGCCCAATGTGAAGTCTTCCGTCTCTACCCTCCTCTTCATGTATTTCCTCTGGTCCTGGAACGACTATGAAAAGCCGCTGCTCTACATCTGGAATGTGCAGAAGTACACGCTTCCTCTGGCTGTCAAGCAGTTTTCCGATGACCAGATGCAGAACTACCCCGCCATTATGGCAGCAAACGTCATCATGCTCCTGCCTATCATGATTGCCTTCGTTACCTGTCAGGACTTCTTTGTGGAGTCTCTGGTTGGCTCCGGCGTCAAGGGCTGATCCTAAATTTACCGGCGCTGTTCTCTCTCTTGGGAACAGCGCCGAAGAACAGAAAGGGCTATTTCCATGCGCATCATTGAACATAAAACCATTTATCGGGATGAGGAATATGTGGCCTTCCCCAACCTGGCCAGACGGGCCGACGGCTCCGTCATCTGCGCTTTCCGCCACGCCTTGGAGCGCCAGAAGGAGTTCGGTCGGGTGACCCATGTGGATCCCACGGCAAAGGATGTCTATATCGTTTCCCCGGATGGCGGGCTGACCTTCGGAAAGGATCTGCATGTCATTATTGATGACAGAATGTCCGATCAGGACCCCTGCGTGAATGTGCTGTCCGACGGCAGGATCATCGTGACCTATTTCCGCTGGGACCTGGTTCCCATGGGGCAGGGGCCTTCGGAGTGGGGCGAGGATGCCTTCCGGCAGTTCGGCCGGCATCTCCACGACAAGTATGACGCCTTCCCGGACGGCGCGGCCTACAGCATCTCGGACGACAACGGAGAGACCTGGCGGCACATGCCCACCCTGCATATGGAAGGGGTTCCCCCAACGGGCGGCATCCGGGGCAATATCACGGAGCTGCCGGACGGGACCCTTTTGATGCCCTTCTACGGCGCTCTGCGGGTGGGTGAGCTTTCCCGCTGCGGCCTTGTGAAGTCTGCGGACCGGGGCGAAAGCTGGACCTATTTCTCGGATATGGCCTTTGATCCTACCTTGGAGAAGAATTACCTGGAGGCCAATATTTACCGGACGGAATCCGGCAGGATCGTGGGCCTCTACCGCACCCAGACGGATTACAACAAGCCCAATGTGGACTTTGAGGATACCTATCTCAACATGCACATTTCCGTTTCCGAGGATGACGGAAAGACCTTCGGGCCTGTTCAGGAAATTGAGAATTGCTGGTGCTCCAGCCCGGTTCACGCCCTTCGCTTAAAGAGCGGCAAGGTGCTCCTGACCTATGGCTATCGGAAAGCACCCTTCGGGATCCGGGCGCGGGTCTGCAATGCGGAGCTGACGGACATTTCCGAATCCGAGGAGCTGATCCTCCGGGACGATGCTCCGAACGGAGATCTGGGCTATCCCTGTTCCCTTCAGCTGGACAATGGGGATATCCTGGTTGCCTACTATATCTCCGCACCTGATGGGATCCGCACCATTGATGTTTCTGTTTTACGGGAGGATTGAGGAATGGAATATTCCGGGAAGCAGCGCACGATCTGCGCATTTGAGCATAGAAAGGCAGACCGTCTGCCGGTTTTTGATATTGTCAATAAGCCGGATATGTACGAGGATCTCTTAGGAGAAGAAAACTACGAATCCTCCGGAAGAAAGGCTGTGCGTCTGGCAAAAAAGCTGGGAATGGACGCAGTGACCGTTCACAGCGCTCCCTATACCTGCCTGATCCCCAAGCGGAGCGGCTTTGATTCTCCCAACACCTTCACGGACCGTTTCGGCATCAAGTGCAAGGTCACGGATACCTCCTGGCCCCTGGGCATGGCTTATGACCCCCTGGAAGCGGATGAGGAGTTCCTGGAAAGGATCCGGAATGCCGAAATCACGGAGGAAGATGTCCGTGAAGTAAAAGAGGCCATTGAGGAAGCCAACGGAGAGATCGCCGTTTTCGGTTCCGTCCGGGGCACCTTCGGTTTCCTCTTCATTGCTTTGGGCCTGGAAAATATGACCGTTGCCCTCTATGAGGATCCGGAGCTCTTGAAGGAGATCATTGAGGCGGCGGATGCCTTCTGGACCAAGCTGGGCCTGAAGCTCATCGAGCTGGGCTGCGATGCCCTCTATGTGGCCAATGACCTGGGAATGAACGGGAAGACCCTGATTTCTCCTGCGCAGCTGCGGGAATTCTTCTTCCCCTCCCTCAAGAAGCAGATCGCTGCCTGGAAAGCAGCCGGGGGCAGAGTCCTTTTCCACTCCTGCGGAAACTGTGATGCCGTTGTGGAAGATCTGGCCGATATGGGAATTGACGCGCTCAATAACATTCAGGTCCGTTCCGGCATGAATCTTGCTTCCGTAAAGGAGCGGATCGGCGACCGGGTCGCCATCGTGGGCAATGTGGATGCCACCGGTATTATGTGCGGAAGCGACAAATCCAAGATCACGGAAGCAATCAAAACAGTGGTGGATACCGCAGGGCAGGATGGGGGCCTGATCATCGCCACAGACCACTCCTTCCATGAAGGGATCCCCACGGAAAATGTACTTTGGTTCCTGGAAGAAGCCCGGCGTTTGGGCCGGATGTCCGAATAATTGCAGAAAAAGGAAGGAGACCTGTTATGGCATACCGTAAAATCAGCTATGAAGATACCCGCAAATTCTGCATCAAAGTTTTTGAAGGTTACGGCTTCACGGAAGAGGAGAGTATCCGGATCACGGATGTCCTTCTGGAAGCAGACCTGAACGGAACGGAATCCCACGGTATTCAGCGCCTGGTCCGCTATGATTTTGAGATCCAGTCCGGCTATGTGAAGCTGGACGCCAAGCCGGAAGTGGTTTTTGAGACTCCCGTTTCCGCGGTGATCGACGGCCATGACGCCATGGGTCAGCTTCTGGGCGTGCAGGCCATGAATATTGCCATTGAGAAGGCAAAAAAAGTGGGTGTCGGCATGGTTTCCGTCCGTGACGGCAACCACTACGGAATTGCCGGATATTATTCCAATATGGCTGTCAAGGAGGGCCTTATCGGCATTTCCATGACGAATACGGAGTCCATCATGGTTCCCACCTTCGGCAAGGAGAGCGTTCTGGGAACGAACCCCATCGCCTTTGCCATGCCTGCGGATCCGGTTCCCTTTTCCTTTGACGCGGCAACTACCGTGGTTCCCAGAGGAAAGCTGGAGGTCTATGCCAAGCGGGGCAACGGCCTTCCGGACGGCTGGGCACTGGATGAGACCGGAAGCACCAGCACGGACAGCGACCGGGTCCTCAAGAATATTATCGGCAAGCTGGGCGGCGGCATCCTGCCCCTGGGCGGCGCAGGGGAGCTGAATTCCGGCTATAAGGGCTACGGCTTCGGCATGATCGTGGAGATCATGACGGGCATCCTTTCCGGCGGCTGCACCTCTTATCATGTCAACCGCACCCCCGGAAGGATCAATACGGCCATGTATTTCATGGCGATCGACCCTGCCGTGTTCGGGGATAAGGAAGCCATCAAGGCCCACCTCTCTGCTTTCCTGCAGGAGATCCGGGATTCGGAAAAGGCCGACGGCCAGACCAGGATCTACATTCACGGCGAGAAAGAATATGAGCACCACGCAGTTGTCCTGAAGGAAGGCATTCCCGTGAACGAGAAGACCTACAGCGAGATGCAGAAAATTGCCGCCTTTACCGGCGCCGAGGATCTGCTCCCCCGGTATTTGGACGAAAAGGCAGAATAAGCAAACCCGGGATAGAACAGTTTGATTCTATCCCGGGTGTTTTTTTGTCCGTTTTTGCCGTTTCGACAAGAAAAATCCCTAAGGCGTTTACCGGTAATATCTGGGGACCCTTTCATTGATGGCTGCGGTCACTTCCCCGCAGGTGCTCTCCCGCGCGGTTGCGATTTCCATGGCGGTTATTTCCTCGTCCCCCTGGGAGCCCAGAAGGACCACTTCCATCCCCTCTTTCGGATCGGGGAGGTCCGTGAGGTCAATCATCAGGAAGTCCATGCAGATCCTGCCCAGAATGGGGACCCGCTTTCCTCCGCAGAGGACCTCCAGGCCCTGATAGTTCCTTCGGTATCCGTCTGCATAGCCCACGGAGACGACACCCAGTCTGGTGGGGCGCTGAGCCCGGAAGGTCCTTCCGTAGCCCACGGTCTCTCCGGGGGCAATTTCCCGGATGGCAGCCACCCGGGAAGTCCAGCGAAGGGCCTGGCGGATGCCCAGCTCCTTCGCGTGCTCCAAGCTGTCACACTGTCCGTAAACCAGCATGCCGACGCGGATCATGTCGAATTTGTCCTCTTTCCGCTTCAGAGCGCCTCCGGTGGAGAGGGCGTGGGTAATTCCCGGGTCAAAGCCCGCGGCGCGGATTTTGGCAAGGACCTCCCGGAAGGAGGAAAGCTGCAGATCCGTGAAGGCGACCTCCTCCGGGTCATCGGATTCCGGGTCCGGCAGATGGGTGTAGGTTCCCTTCACCTGCAGGCAGGAAAGGGAATAGATCTGAAGGAGCTCCTGCAGCACAGCCTCTGCCCGGTCCTCTCCCTGACGGTAGGGGAAGCCGGTCCGGTTGAAGCCGGTGTCGATTTTCAAATGGCAGTCGGCCTTGAGGCCTTCCCGGGAAAGAATTTCCTGAACCTTCTGCGCATAGGAAAGGCTGCCCAGGGAGAAGGTGAGGCCGAGGCGGGCGGCTTCGGCAATTTTCCCCTCCGGAACAGGCCCGAAGAGGAGAGTGGGCTTATCGGCCCCGGCGGCCCGGAGGCGGGCTCCCTCTTCCACAGTAGCCACGGCAAATTGGTCCGTATATGCGCTGCAGAGGGCAGCGATCCCGGAGATTCCGTGACCGTAGGCATCGGCCTTCAGAACGGAAAGAATTTTCTGCCCGGGGAAGGCTTTCCGAATGGCAGCATAGTTGTTTTGAATGGCCTCAAGAGAGATCACCGCGGCAGTTCTTTCCGAATTCAGTATTTCGTTCATCTTTTTGTCCCCGTGAAGCAAATGTTTTCTGATCTTGCGGATAGTATTATAGCGCAGAGAGGGGAAAGATGAAAGAAGGAAATGAAAAAGCATTGTATTTCCGGAATAATAGGGCTAAAATAGGCGGAAGAAAAGGAAAAGGAGCGCATACTATGTTTGACCTTTTATTGAAAAACGGATGGATCATCGACGGGACGGGAACTCCCGCCTTCCGGGCGGATCTGGCGGTTCAGAACGGAAAAATCGGGGCCATTGCGCCGGAGATCGACCCCGGAATGGCAAAAAAGACCCTGGATGTCAGCGGGCTCTGCGTGGCTCCCGGTTTTTTGGATATTCACTCCCATTCGGATATTACATTTACGGAAGATGACCGGGGCGAGGGCAAGCTTTTCCAGGGGGTGACCTCGGAACTGGTGGGGAACTGCGGAATCTCTCCCTTCCCCTTCCTTCCGGAGATGAAAAAGACCCTGGAGCCCGATGTGGGCGTGACGGCAAAGGGCAATTTTGCGGCCCCTTCTCTGGCTGCCTTCCTGAAAGGCGTGGAGGAGCGGGGAAATAAAATGGGAACGAATCTCCTGCCCCTGGTGGGTCACGGGACCCTCCGGGCCGGGGTTTTGGGATATGAGGACCGCCCTGCCGAAAAGGCAGAGCGAAAGGCCATGCGCAGGCTGCTCCGGGAGGATCTGGAGACCGGCGCCTGGGGTCTTTCCCTGGGCCTGGGCTATACCCCCGGCCTTTCCGCCGATCTGGAGGAGCTTGCGGAAATGGGCCTGGAGGTGGCGGATTTTGGAGGGATCATTACCTCCCATATGCGGAATCAGCGGGAGAAGACCCCGGATTCTCTGGAGGAAATGTTTGAGATCAACCGCCGGAGCGGGGCCCATGTCCATATCGCCCACTTCAAGGCGGTCATGCCGTCCTGCAGAGGAAAGGCGGGGGAGTGGATCCGGATTTTGGAAGAGGCAAAGGCCTCCGGCGTCCATGTGACGGCGGATGTCTATCCCTATAACGCTTCCAACTCCGAGGTGACCAATTCCTTCCCCAAGTGGGCCATTATGGGCGGAAAAGAGCGGGCTCTGGCGGCGGTCTATGGGGAAGAGCGGGAGCGGCTCCTTGCGGACCTGGCCGAGCGTTTCCCCGGGGAAGGAGAGGGGGAAAGGCTCCTCTTCGTCCATACGAATGGGGTATATCCGGAGCTGGAGGGAAAGACCCTGGAAGAGATCCGCAAAATCTGGGGTCTGTCCCGGGCAGAAGCTCTGGCAAAGATAGCTTACGATACCGACGCCCGGGCGGACTGCATCAATTTCTGCATGGATGAAGCGGATGTGGAGAAAATGCTCCGGCAGGAGGACTTTTCCATCGGTTCGGACGGCTGCTGCTTCCCCTTTGACCCGGCCCTGAATCAGGGAAAACCGCACCCGAGAAATTTCGGGACCTTCCCCCGTTTCCTCCGCCTCTGCCGGGAAAAGGCTCTCTGCTCCAAAGAGATGGCCGTGCGGAGAATCACCGGCCAGTCTGCGGATTATATCGGGCTGAAGGACCGGGGCTATCTCCGGGAAGGCCTTGCGGCGGATATCACCGTTTTTGACTGGGAAAGGATCACGGATAAAGCAAGTTATCTGAACCCCTTTGAGAAGCCGGAAGGGATCGCGTATGTCCTCATGGACGGCAGAATTGCCCTGGAAAAAGGCGTGCAGACCGAAGCCCGCCTGGGCAAAATCCTCCTCAAAAAATAAAAGCCGCCTTCTTGCAGCTTGCAGCTAGTGCCCAGCAGCTTTTCGCTTCCCTCGTCTCCTATCGCCTAGCAGCCCCCAAAGCCTCCCTCTGGCAGCGCGCAGCGCAAGAGGGAGGTGCCGAGCTCAAGCGAGGCGGAGGGAGTTGACTGCCGCCGTCCCCAAGCACCTAGCGCCTTTTCCCTCGTCTCCTAGCGCCTTGCAGCCCCAAATCGTCTCCTTGACCTTATAAAGCATGAACGAAAGAGATAATGTCTGAAACAATTTGATCAAGTGTTTCTTCTGTCCAGTTTTTTCCGGATTTTTCCAGCTTAGAAAGATATTCTTTATCTGTAAGTATACGCTCTGTTCTGCTTACGATATCGTGGACGGACTGCTCTCTCATTTTTTTATCATCAAGAATCATCAGTCGGACGCAGGCTCTGACTTGCTCTAAGTTTACAAATTTTGCAAGATACCAAAGATCAAAAATATCTTTATATCGGGTTGATATTGTGCCAAATCTTAATAGGGAGCGCAGCTTCTCAGCATACATCTGCTCTTTTGTATTGATAAGGAGATTTGCCCCATTCTCAAAACATGCAATATCAAAACAAAACTCTTCCTGAGCAATTTCCGCCATTTTATGAACACCAAAATCAATTTTACTTTCAATGGAGTCCCCGGTTTCGTCTGTGATTTTAACAAAGACACGCTTGCCGTGATAATCTTGCTGTTTGAGTTCTTGAATCTCTCGAATTTGTTTTATTTCTATTCCGGGGACACAGTTGATTTTCTCAAGAAAGCGAGCCACAGATGCGTCGTCAAGGGAATATTTAATAAAATCAATATCCAGATCCTGAGTGGCCCGCCGAACATTTCCGGAAATGCTTCGCATGACAACACCGCCTTTTATTGTGGCGTTTCTTGAAAGAGAAGAGCCGGCGATTCCTTTAAGAATAAGGTCTTGACATACTTTGGCCTCTGCGTTTTCGGAGGAATAGCCCTCTGCCGCAGCAGCATGAATCATTTCTTCCAGTGTCATTAAAAAACCTCCGTTTTCAAAGAGGATAAAATCATTTTGCTTTTCGGGAAGGATTCCGCATATTCTTCAATCTTCGGAATATCCAATTCATATATAAGATTGCGATAATTGCCGAGGATTTCCTTATAATAATCATAAGGAAGACTGTTTTTATAGCGGAGAAGTTCAACAAGCATTCGTTCCCGACTGTAAACACGGAAGCTGGCATCCCGCCTCTGCATGACCTCGGCTCCCAATTCAAAAATCTCTTCCGGAACAAAAAACTGCTTTACTCTGGGATCGCGAATTCCCCGGGCGTTTTTTTTGGTTGCAAAAAAATATAAATCCGGTATGACATCCGTTAGAGAATGGTAGTAAAAGGCCGAGTTCATGGTTACAATGGCATCCGGATATTTGCAGGTGAGAATTGCCAATTCCGATGCCCGGGGATGATCCGAATAGACACCTTTTTCCAGCTTGAAGACCGCATCTTCCTTTAATGCCTTTTGAATCTGATAATCGGACCCATAGGTTTTTAAAAGCTCCAAGTACGAGTGAAGCATCTTCTGCTCTCCTTAATGTTATTGTATGCAAAATCTGCATTTTTGCATACATTCACCATAATACAGTTAAGGCATCTTTTTGTCAAGAAATTTCTTCTCCCGATAAAACCCGCAGCTGCGTCCTCCTCGGCTCCTATCGCCTAGTAGCTAGTGCCTAGAGCCTTATTGCAGCATCTTCCTAATTCCTAACTCCTCATTCCTAACTCCTAACTGCTAACGCAGCTGCTCCGCTCTCAGTTCCTTGATCAAGCTTTCCTTTCCCGGGAAGTTCATCATGTTCAGGGTGAGGACGGCCTGGTCCCGCAGCTCCGGCCGGAAGATCCCCGCCCGGAAGAGGGAGATGGCCAGCTCATTCTGGGCCAGGGTGGAATAGGCGGACTTCCGCTGGGTCTCCACCCGAATGTCAAAGGAGGGGGTGCGGGAGCCCAGGCGGACCCCGAAGGCCTCCCCCTGGTCCCTGGGCAGGAGGCCCGCATTGCTGTAGTGCAGATATTCCTCCTCCCCCGCCGCCCCGGTGATGCGGAAGGCCCGGGGCACGGTATAGAACTGCCGGATCAGCTCCAGGGCCAGGTTCACGATCTTCCGGAAGGCCCGGAAGGTGCCCTGGCAGGAGTCCCGGCTCAGCTTGCCGGAGGCATCCTGCAAAGCCTGGATGGCAGAGGCGGCCATGTTCACGCTGACGGTGCCGGAGCCCGTATCCGTGGTGCCCGTGGTCTCCCGCAGCTCCTCCACGGTCTCGTTCAGAAGGGCCAGGGCCGCCCCGCTGAGGCCGTTCACCGGCACAGGGCGGATGGAATCCTCCCCCAGGTTCCCGGAGACATGGATGAGGGGCCTGCTCAGGTCCAGATACTCCTCCTCGTTCACGGCCCCGTCCGTCCGCAGGAAATAGCGGGGCACGGTGCCCACCATGGCATTGTGGACAATGGCGGTTTTCAGAAGGTCGATCTCCGCCTGCTGGGCGCAGCAGAGGTCAATGAAGCCATAGCCGCAGGGGCTCCCCTCGATGGGAAAGAGGGGGTCCAGCACGAAGGGATAGTCCCCGTGGAGGTAATAGCCCTGCTCCCGGCAGTCCGGGTCATTCTCCGAGGCATAGAGGACCGTGCTGCCCACAAAGCGGCAGTAGTGGAGGGCTCTGCCCCGGTGATACCAGACATCCACCACCGTGACCTTCCCCTCCGTGGAGACCCGGTCATCATAGAGGAACTTTTCCGCCGTGAAGGCAGATTCCGTCTTGCCCCGGCAGACGGGATATTCCTCCTCCAGGAGCTCCCGGTCCCAGAGCTCCGTGTGGAAGAGATAGCGGCTGTCCCGCAGGTCCGTGATCCCCGGCTCCCAGAAGAGATTCAGGAGATTCACCCGGCGGATGGCCACATCCCCCAGGCCGTGGAGGCGCTCCTTATCCCAGAAGACCTTATAGCAGCCCGTGCCGAACTTCAGCTTCTGCCAGAGGACATCCGAGAAGGTGCTCTCAAAGTCATTCTGCTCCAGGATGCAGGGGAGGATCCGGCTCAGGGCCGCGGCCTCTGCCTCGTCCCCGGGCTCCCGGGCCAGGAGGGCCGCCTCCGGCAGGGCGTCCATGCCGTCCGCGTGCTTGGAGGTGATGACATTATGGAGCCAGCCGGAACGGGCGCGATAGCTCCCGGGGGCGCCGATGGGGCCCTCCATGGAGACATTGTGGAGCTTCCACCACTCCTCATTTTTGATCATCCGGGATTCCAGATTGGCCTTCCCGGCCTTATATTCCCGCAGGGTGGAGAGGAAGCTCTCCAGCTCCTCGGGACCGATTCTGTTTTTTGACATCATACACTCCTTGATATAAAATATAGTAAGATAGAACACCCCAAAGGCTCCCCTTAGTAAGGGGAGCTGGCGCGAAGCGCCTGAGGGGATTGAAGGTAAGATTTCGCATGAAAGTTCCCTTCAAAAGTCAACCCCCTCCGGTGCCTTCGGCACCACCTCCCACCTTCCGTGAAGCAGAGCTTCACTTCCAGGGGGAGGCTTTGGACGCTCCCGCTGCAGCAGGAGACAGCCCGAAATAAATTGACCGCCCGAATCAGGAGGAATCTTCTTATGCCGAAGAAATACAATCCCGAACTCGTTGCCAATGCAAAAGAACTCCGAAAAAACATGACCAAAGAAGAAAGCCATCTTTGGTATGATTTCCTCAGAAATTATCCGATAAAATTTACCCGACAAAAAATTCTCGGCAAATATATCGCAGACTTTTACTGCCCTTCCGCAAAATTGATCGTTGAGTTGGACGGATCCCAACATTATGAGGATAAGGAATTGGAATACGATGCCGAAAGAACAGAATATCTGAAAAAATTCGGTATTGAAGTCATTCGTTTTACCAATCGGGAAATCCATGATAATTTTGAAGAAGTCTGTCAGGCAATTGATAATAAACTGAACGGGTATAGCCGGTAAGTCGGTGGTTTTCGGTCAACCCTGTAAGGCTCCCCATAAGCCTCCCCCTGGAAGAGCCGCTCCCGTAAGGCTCCACCTAGCAGGCCGAAGGCCGAAAGGGGTAGTGGAGCTGCTTCAGCAGCGGAACGGCCGAGCGGTGTTGAATCAAGTGCCGGTGGCACTTGAGACCCGCGAGGGGACCGAGCCGCAGCGAGAAGCTGTCGAGCAAAGCGAGACTGAGGGGGTGGAATAATTTTTCTTTGCAGTCAACCCCCTCCGGTGCCTTCGGCACCACCTCCCACCTTCCGTGAAGCAAAGCTTCACTTCCAGAGGGAGGCTTTTTGCGCCCTACTTTAGGCTTTACCAGGTGGAGCCTTTCGCTCTCCTTGCAGCTAGCGCCTTGCAGCTTGAAGCTTGAAGCTTGCAGCTTGTAGCTCCTAATTCCTAACTCCTAACTGCTAGCAGCTTGCAGCTATTTCTTCTTGCTCGCCACCACTCTGTTCATCACGAGGTAGCGGCTTTCATCGGCGATGTGGTCTTCCCCGTCGCTGGCCAGATCCTCCGGGTGGCTCTTGCTGTAGATCAGGCCCGGCATGGTGCGGATGAAATCCTTGCAGTTTTCAAAGACATAGAGCCCCGCCCTGCCGTTTTTATCAAAGGCCAGACGGTTCCGGAGGGCCATCCAGCCGGAGATCCTTCGGTTGTCCCCCTTGGAGAAGAAGATCCCGTGCCGCATGGCCACCTCTGCCACGGATTCGCCCCGGCTCACATCCCAGATGCTGGGGTCCGCCACCCCGATGATCTCCCTGCCCTGAAGCCAGGGGTGCTCCTTCTCCAGGCGGGCGATCTCCCGGAACTGCTGCTCCGGGGTCCACTTGACCCCCTCGTTGGGAGTGCCGGTGCAGCCGTAGAGCTCCAGGATCCGGTAAAGGGTCCCGTCCCGGTCCACAGCCCACCAGCCGCAGGAGAAGGGCTTGGCATAGCCGAAATCATAGCTCCGGTAGATCAGCCAGTCCTTTCTCTCCCCGTAGCTCACATCAAAGGCCGGGATCACATGGGTGAAGCGGTGCTGCTCCCGGGCCTCCTCCGCCGTGATGCCCGCCTTCTCGCAGAGGTTCAGGTCCGGGCTCAGGCGCAGCTCCTCAAAGAACTGGCCCTCAAAGATATTCCAGTCCCCCTCCAGCCAGGCCTTCCGCAGCTTGGGAGGCAGGCTCTCCAGGCGCTTGATATATTCCGGGTCTGCTTCCAGGAGGGCTTTATTATCCGTGACCAGGCTGCGGATAAATCGGTAATCCTCCGGGTTTTCCCCCGCCTCATAGCGGCGGTCCAGAAAGAGGCGCTTCACCCATTCGTGGCCCACGCCCCCGGGATTGCAGGTATAATAGATCCGCTTGGGGAAGGCATTTGCCCCTCGCACGCAGGCGTTCAGCTTCTTCATCCGCTCCTCGGGCTGCTGGGTGGCCTCATCCACAAAGAGGGCGTCCACTTCGGTTCCCTGGAAACGGTCCGCATCCTTGTCCGAACCGCAATAGCGGAAGAGGAGGCGGGAGCCGTTGGGGAAGGTGACCTGCTTTTTCGTGTCATGATAGTCCGCCAGACGCAGGGCCCGGTCCTCCGCCCGGCAGCGCAGAAGGGCGCAGATGGGCAGGATATGGTTCTCCTGGAGCTCCGGATAGCTGGAGCGGACGATCATGCACTTGATGCCCGGATGGGCCAGGCAGAGAAGAATGGCCTTGGTCCGCACCGCCCAGCTCTTGCCCCCGCCCCGGGCGCCGCCGAAGGCCACAAAGCGTTCCCGGGCCTGCAGGAACTCCAGCTGCCTTGCCGACGGCGTACCCAAAAATAAATCATTTGTCATAATATAAAATCTCTCCTTATAAGGCTCCCCATAAGCCTCCCCCTGGAAGAGCCGCAGGCTCGGAAGGGGGAGGTGGGCCAGCTTTAGCTGGCTCGGAGGGGGTTGACCGATTCTGCTTTGCAGTTCGTAACCCTCGGCAGTCAACTCCTTCCACCGCTACGCGGTCCCCCTCCCTCTTGCGCTCCGCTGCCAGAGGGAGGCTTTTCGTTCTCCTTGCAGCTTGAAGCTTGCAGCTATTTCAATCCGCGGCGCAGCCGCACCTCAACTATTCACTATTCATTATTCACTATTCACTGGCGAAGCTCTGCTTCGCTTTATTCCGCCAGTTCGCTGGCTTCCTCGCCCATTTCTACCCGGATGCTGCCGATGGCGGGCCCTTCCGCCCTGCGGAGAAGACTCTGGATCTTGGCGTCCTGCTCTCTTTCGTCCATGTCCGGGCAGATGAAGAGGAGATCCTTTAATTCCTTCAGGCAGGCGGCGGCATTTTTCATGGCCCCGAAATCCTGGAAGTCCGTCATGCCGATGCCCTCGGTGATGCGCTCCAGCATGACCTCACCGGCATAGATCAGCAGCTTTTTTCTTTCCCGTTTTCCTTTATTCTTCATGTTTTCTCCTGTTCTGCAACTAAAATTAGTTGCAATCTTTGATTTCCTGTGTTATAATTCCCCCGAAAGGAGGGTGTTCCATGGGCCAAAAAGAAAAATTGATTGCAAAGCTCAAGTCCAAGCCAAAGGACATGACCTTTGACGAAATGGAATCTCTTTTGAATTATTTGAACTATCAAAAGAGCAACAAGGGAAAGACCAGCGGTTCCCGCGTCATTTTTACCCATAATTCCCATCCGCCCATTTTGCTTCACAAACCGCACCCCAGAAAAGAACTTTTGGAATACCAGGTAAAGCAAGTTTTGGAACTTTTGGAAGAGGAGGATCTCTTATGAATAACACTATGCAATATAAAAATTATGTCGGTTCCGTGGAATTCTCCGAGGAAGACGGCCTTTTCTTCGGAAAGGTCCAGGGCATTCGCGCCCTGATTTCCTATGAAGGGGAAAACGCCGCGGATCTGGTCCGGGATTTTCACGGCGCCGTGGACGATTATCTTGCCCTTTGCGAAGCCGAGGGCACGGAGCCTGAGCTTGCCTTCAAGGGCAGCTTCAATGTCCGCATCAATCCGGAGCTCCACAGGCAGCTGGCCATCATCGCGGCCACCCAAAACAGGAGCCTGAACAGCTGCGCCGAGGAAGCTTTGAAGCTCTTCGCAGCCTCCGCCGGCTGAAGCTTTTCCGGCTTCACGACCCCTTCTGCCTCGCCTCGCGGCTCGGCGGAGGGGGTTTGCTATTGCAGCAGCTTCCCCCAGGTTTTGCTGCCCACAACGCCGTCCCATTCCTGCTCCTCATCCGGGAAGAGGATCTCCTGTGCATGATAGACCGCGGCGCATGTCAGAGGGCCGAATTCCCCGTCCACCTCCAGCTCCTCCTTATAAAGACCGTTGAGGAGGAGCTGCAGGGCCTTCACCGCAGAACCGGAGGAAGCGCTGCGCAGAACAGGCACCCTCGGCGAACAGAACTCCCCCATAGCCTCCCCCTGGCAGGGCGGAGCCTGCAAGGGGGAGGGGGACCACGAAGTGGTGGAAGGGGTTGACTGCCCGCGAAGGTCATCCTCGTGCTTTGTCTTACCTTCAACCCCCTCCGAGTCGCCTATCGGCGACCCACCTCCCCCTACTAGGGGCAGGCTTACGAGGGCGCTCTCCTTGCAGCTGCCTTCCCACACTCCGTATCCGCAGATACAGGGGCTGCCCACGGGGATCTTTCTTACGCCCACGGCATCGGACCGGTTCCCCTCCAGAACGGAGATATTCTCCCCCTCCAGGGCTGCCACAATGCCCACATGGTCGGCAGTGTCATGGCCCACGGAATCAAAGCTTTGGCTTCCCTCCCAGTCATAGAAGATAATGTCTCCCACGGCGGGGATATAGTCATCTGCCTCCGCATAGCTTCCCTTCTTCTCAAAGCCCCGGATCATCTCCCGGCAGCTGCAGGAGAAGGGGATTTTTTCTTTCAATCCCGCCTTGGCAGCCATGGCGCTGACAAAGGCAGCGCACCAGGGATCCGAGGCAGTCATTTTGTAGTCCCCGGGATTTCTGTTTTCGTTATAGAGGTCCAAAATTACCTGATAGCTGCCGTCCTCTTCCTTGAGACCCAGATAATTCAGGGCCATGGCAGCAAACTGTTTACCTGTCATCTTTTCTCCTTTTTCTCCTTTACTTCTCTCGGGCGTCAAGCCCATAAGCCTCCCCCTGGCAACGGACTTCGATAGGGCTCCCCCGTAAGGCTCCCTCTGGCAGCGCGCAGCGCAAGAGGGAGCTGGCAGTTGAGCACAGCGAAACTGACTGAGGGAGTTGACTGCCGAGGGTACCGTCTTTGTGATTTCTCTTATTTTCGCGGGCGTCAACCCCTTCCGCCTCGCTTGAGCTCGGCACCTCCCCCTTGCAGGCTCCGCCCT
>JAZUFG010000020.1:0-1922 GCA_045640565.1 Oscillospiraceae bacterium
CCGATGAAAACGGGCGCTGCGCCGTTTGGATCGCCTGCGCGAATAATCTTGCGTCCTTAGCGGGCGCGGAGGGACAAATCGCGTTCCGTTTCCCGGAAAGCGGCCCTTTCTCCCGCGAGGTCTGGGCACCCGAACTGCACGCTATCGGCGGAAAGTGCTATATCTATGCGGCCTGCGACGACGGCGACAACCACAATCACCGCATGTATGTGCTGGAGAACGGCTCCGATGACCCGCTCCGTCCCTATACGATGCACGGAAAAATCGCCGCTTCCCCGGATAAGTGGGCCATCGACGGCACCGTGGCGAATATTGGGGGCAGGAATTACTTCATCTGGGCGGGCTGGGAAGGGGACATCAACACGGCGCAGAACCTGTATATCGTCCCGATGGAGGACCCGTTTACCCTTTTGGGCGAGCGCGTCTGCCTCTCAAAGCCCGAATACGACTGGGAAAAGCGGGGCGCGACGGGGGAACCCGAGAGTCCGTTTATCAACGAAGGCCCCTTTGCCTTCACGGAAAACGGCAGGACGTACCTCCTTTACTCCGCGTCCGGCTCGTGGTGCGAGGACTACTGCATCGGGCTTATGTCCCTTGCGGGGGACGACCCGATGAAGCCCGAAAGTTGGGTGAAGGCGGCTTCTCCCGTGCTCGGCCGCACACCCGAAGCCGTGGGCTGCGGGCACTGCTCCGTGATGAAGGAAGGCGGAAAGCTCCTCATGTTCTTCCACGCGTGGGACAGGCAGGAAAAAGAAATCCGCTGGAACACGGTGGATACGTGGATGGCGGAAGCGGAACTGACCGAAGGAACGCTCCGCGTACAGTAAAAAACGAATAAGCTGCCGGAAGGGAAGAGACTATGTAACGAAATAGTTTCTCCCTTCCGACTTTTTTTATTTTCTGTTTTATGTAACCCATTGACAAATGCAGACTATTGTGGTAGTATAGACTATAGAAATAGTCCATGGAGGGAATCCTATGAAAGAAAAGCTGTTTGAAAGCGAAGCCAAAGTGATGGAGATTATTTGGAAGAAAAGTCCGATTTCGGCAAAAGAAATCAGCATAATTGCCGCCGAAATGATTGGATGGAATAAAAACACCACTTATACGGTAATCAAAAAGCTTGAAGCAAAAGGATTTATCAGGCGGGAAGATCCGGGATTTATTTGTACTCCGCTTGTGTCTCAAAACCAAATGCAAAAAGCAGAAGCTGTCTCTCTTGTCAAAAAAGTGTTTGGCGGTTCTCGCAAGGCGTCGTTTTCTGCTTTACTTGAGGATGAACCTTTATCCCAAGAAGAAATCGATGAACTGCGAAAGCTGATTGATAACAGGTGACAGCCATGCTGCAGGAAATTTTTTACTGGATATTCAATATGGGCATAACTGCCGCTATTACAGGTGTGGTTATTATGCTCGTCAGGCGGATAAAGTGGATTCCGAGAAGGATTGCGGTATTTCTTTGGGTAATTCCTTTCCTGCGAATGGCGGTTCCTTTCGGATTGAACAGTCCTTACAGTCTGATGTCGTTATTATCCGGCATCACCACGAAAACGATTGTTGTATACCAGCCGACAGAGGACATTGCGTTTTCATATATGAACAGTATAAAGGCCGCGGATTCATACTTCCCGATCACCTACAAGGTCAATATTTTCGAAGACATATTCAGCGTTGCCTCCGTGATATGGATAATCGCAGCTTTGTCTGTCCTTCTGATGTTGGCAGTTACTTATCTGACAACGATGTTGGAAATCAAAGATTCCACACATTTCAAAGACAATATTTATCTTTCTGAAAAAGTTGTATCTCCTGCTGTATATGGAATTGTAAACCCCAAAATCATCTTACCGATATCCTATAAAGACAGAGATATCGACCTGATTATTCTTCACGAAAAAACGCACATTCGCAGTATTGATAAT